>CALIEP010000258.1 GCA_938022345.1 uncultured Actinomyces sp. | reverse complement strand
CAGGATTACGACGAGCCCTCACTCTTCACGTCAACTGGACGCTACGGTTCCGTTAACTGGGGAGCAATCGTCACACTGGCTGTCGGTTCCTTCGTCGGCTGGGGCTTTGTTGTCAATGCGAATGCCTCGTGGCTCGCGTGGCAGGGCTATCTCCTTGGCCCACTGGGAGGTCGAGAGGGAGATTGGGCCGGTTCCAACATCGGAATCCTTCTTGCCCTTCTCGTAGGCTTCTGCGGATATTGGCTGACCAGTGCGCGTCGCGTTCGTGCGCAAGAAGCCACGCCTTCCCACACGCTCGGCTAAAAGTTGAGGAAGGTGTGCTTTGACAGCTGATCCCCGTTTCTCTTCTGTTCTTTTCGACCCCGAGGCCACTGCCGCCGCGGAGCAGATTCGCGCCCTTTGCGGGGGAGTTCCCTTCGCATTGGTCGTCTTGGGATCGGGCTTAGCAGACGCGCTTAACGATCACTGGGGAGAACCATCGGCCTCGCAGCATTTGGGGGCACTTCCCGGTGTGAGCGCCCCGGTTGCGGATGGATACCGCAATGAACTTCGTGTCTACATGCGCGAATGCGGCCCAGTTCTGGTCGCAACCGGACGAACTCACCTGTATGAGGGACACGGGCCTCTTACTGTCACCGCGCTGATCCGTGCGGCTGCGTGCGCGGGTATCCAACGCGCAATTGTGACCAATGCGAATGGATGCCTGCGCGACTGGTCCTTGGGTGATGTCATGGTCATTACGGATCACATGAATCTCAGCGGTTCCTCGCCATTTGATGGGCCCCTGTTTGTCGATATCTCACAGGTTTGGGACAGTGAGATGAGCAAGAGGATGCGTGAACACTGCAGTCGAGAGGGGACTTACGCCTTCCTTCGTGGGCCTGAGTATCAAACAGGTGCAGAAAGTCGAGCCTTAGTGCAATTGGGTGCCGATTGCGTTGGAATGTCGACCGTTCTTGAGGCGATAAGCGCTCATGCACTCGGAGTCCGTGTTGCCGGTATGTCAGTTGTCTCAGACCTGTCTTTCGCCCAGGTAGAAACCGACCCGCAAGACGTTGTGGATGCCGCGCGAAAGGCATCCACAACGGTCGTTGCCGGTATCGATGCCGCGCTCGCCGTGGACTGAAGGGCTAAAGAACTCCCAGAACCCGCGAAAGCATCTCTTCGGCCACCTTCGGCGGGCACGCGAGGTTCATTCGTGCCCACTTCGAGTAATTCGCGCCCAGTGTGATTCCCGCATTAACCGCAATATGTGCGCGCTCAAGCAGCACACTCGCGGGGGAGTCCCCAAATTGCGGATAGGCCTCGAATCCCCACCACGTCAGGTAGGTTGCCTGCGGGGGATGGAAATCAATCTTCGTGGAAGCGAGTGCCTCGCTCACAGTGCGGATATTGCCTTCGATGACCTCGAAAATCTCACGCTGCCACTCGTCACCGTTCGTGTAGGCCTCGATCGACCCCAAGGCGCCAATCGTCGACATTGAATGGGGGAGTTTCTCTTGACAGATGCAGTCCCAGCGCTCGCGAAGCCCCTCATCTGGAATGATGACCTGCGCATTCGGTAGCCCCGCAATATTCCAGCCCTTTGTTGCCGCAGTTGCGGTGATCGTATGTGCCGCAAATTCTGAGCCCAGCCGCGCATAGGAGGTAAAGCCTCGTCCACTCAAAACCAGA
>CALIEP010000257.1 GCA_938022345.1 uncultured Actinomyces sp. | reverse complement strand
CGAATCTTACGTTCACTTGTATACGGCGCTGACCTCGGGACAGCCGCGCTACAACGAAAGCGGAACCCTCTTTGAGGGCATCGAGGTGTGGAGCGAGCGCAAGCAGACCCTGACCTACGAGGACGTCAAGGATCGCGAGGGCCGCGCACTTCGTCAGCAGGCCCAGTTCGGTATCCAGTACGTGCGCTCGCACGTCGACGTGACCGACCCGGACCTGACGTCCCTTCGCGCGCTCATCGATCTGCGCGAGGAACTCAAGGACTCCATGACCCTGCAGTTGGTCGCCTTCCCGCAGGAGGGCATCGAGTCCTTCCCCAACGGTCGCGACCTCATGCGTCGCGCGGCCGAAATGGGTGTGGATGCTATCGGTGCAATCCCGCACTTTGAGTTCACCCGCGAGTACTCCGTGTCCTCGCTGAACTTCGCAGTTGAGCTCGCCCAGGAATACGGGCTGCTCATGGACGTGCACTGCGACGAAATCGACGACGAGGCCTCGCGCGGGCTGGAAACCCTGGCCACGCGCGCGCTCGAGGCCGGGATTGGCCCGCGAGTTACCGCCTCGCACACGACCGCGATGCACTCGTATAACAACGCCTACTTCCTGCGTCTGGTGCGCTTGCTCAAGATGAGCGGCATCAACTTCGTGTCGAATCCGCTGGTCAACACGCACCTGCAGGGGCGCGTCGATACCTACCCAAAGCGCCGAGGCGTCACCCGAGTGAAGGAACTAACCGAGGCAGGAATCAACGTCTCTTTCGGTCAGGATGATATTGAGGACCCGTGGAACCCCATGGGTACCGGAAACTTGCGAGATGTCGTGCTCAACGGCCTGTACGTCACCCAGATGATGGCGCGCAGCGAGATCACCGGGTCCTACAACTTCATCACTCACAATGCAGCGCGCACGCTGAACCTCTCCGATTACGGCATCGAGGTTGGCAACACCGCAAACTTCATTGTGCTGGACGCTGAGGATTGGTTCCACGCGCTGAGCTTTGGTTCTCCCGTTCTGGCAAACTTCCGCGCTGGCCGGGTTTTGACCGAGTCCGAGGCCGTGGTGCGCACGGTGAATTTCTGAGGTCTACATAAAAGTCCCGGGGCGCAGTTCAGTTCAAACTGCGCTCCGGGATTTTTGTATGAGTGGAGAGGCTAGAACTTACCTCTGGTGGATGCTGATTCATTGAGAGTGACCGGTTCTGCGTGGCCCCTGACCTGATCGATGGTCAAGGTTGCTTGCACCCGAGTTGAGTAGGTGACTTCGCTTTCCTCGATGCATGCCCCGTTGTGGTCGTAGGTAGAACCCGTGAGGTGGAGAAGGCAGCGGGTTCCCGCCGGTTCGCCAAGGATCGTACGGGTTTCTTGGTCGATGCTTTGGGCACGCAGTGAAACAAGGGAGAACTTTGGAGAGGTTTTATAGATGTCACGCAGAACGTGATAGATGGACAGATCTGTGAAGTCGATATCTTGGATACCGGGCAGCAGATCGATTGGAATGAACGACAGATCAAGGCTAACGGGGAATACTCCCGTATTGCTTTCGATCAAGCGAAGTCGCTTGAGCCGTAGGAATGGGCGATTTTGCCGGGTGACTACTCCGTGCTCAATAACGCGAGCACGTGCCTGGTCACTGCTTCCCTGAAGGCGGTCTGTCAGTGAACCGAAACCCCACAGAATTCGCTTGTCATCCTGTGCAGTAACAAAAGTCCCTTTGCCTTGGTATGAGCGTAAGTGGCCTTCGTGGGTCAGAACCTGCAGAGCGCGACGTACAGTGCCGCGCGTGACGGAGAAGCGCTCGCAGAGAATACTTTCGGACGGAAGTCTGGAACCGGGTGGAAGATCGCCATCCAGAATCTGACGCCGGATCGCTTGAGCGATCTGCTCGTATACCGGAGGAGAAATACTGGTCACCTGTTGCTCCTTTGCACATTGCTGACAGGCGCCCATGTTAGGTGACTCACACTCTAAAGGTCAATAGACCTTCTCCGCATCTCCGTGCAGATGGTTGCGAAATCGATGGAAATGACAAAAATCCCGGGGAACAGGTATGCCCTATTCCCCGGGAGAAAGTGTGAATTGACTTGAGACTCAGTTGTTACCTTCAACGACCTCAAGCGGGATCGTGTATTCGGTGCCGCTGGCATCGGTGACCTTCAGAGTGGTTTCACCGACCTTCTTGGGGTGGACGCGGAGGTTCTTAGAGCCCTTGACCTGCTCGGCGACCTCGGTGTCAGCGACCTCAACCTTGGCCTTAGATGCATCACCATTGAGCTTGAACTCAAGGTCACGCTTCTCGGGAAGGGTGACGCCCGTCTGAGTCACCGTTGCGGGATCCTTAGTGATGATCTTTTCGTTGGTTGCTGACTGGGGGCCGCTGGAGCAAGCTGCGAGGCCGGTTGCTGCCATGACGGCAATGCATACTGTTGCAATGAGAGATTTACGCATGACTCTCAGTCTAGCCATCCTTGAAAAAGCGTCCATCTCAGACTCCATATTTCGGAAGTCTGCACCGAAACTGCGGTCAAATTGTGATGAAGCATTGCTGCTAAAGTCCCCGGGTGAGGACAATCGGAGGTTGACGCAAAAGTGGGATGCACTGGCGAAAAATAGCCGAAAAACGGACAATAAGAGCAAGCGTCGCCACCAAAGGAGCAAAAATGCAGGCCGATGACTACCGCAAGGTCCCCGAAGTTGGAGTGACCAATCCAACGATTGACGTGCTGCGTGCGCACCGCACAATTCGTAAGTTTGAGGACTCTCCGTTGAGCGCACAGGACCGCGATGCACTGATTGATGTTGCGCGTCGCGCCCCCACCTCGTCATTCCGTCAGCAGTTCTCGATCATTCACGTGACCGATGTAGCCTTGCGCGATCAGCTTGCCGAGGTTGCACAGCAGCCCTACGTGGGTACCTCCAAGGGCGACCTTTTCATGTTCGTCGTCGACCTGTACCGCAATGCGCGCATCCGTGAAGAAGCCGGCTTGGATATCGCTCCCTTGCAGCGGACCAACCTCTTCCTTGCTGCAATGGAAGACGCGGTCCTTGCCGCACACAATATGGAAGTTGCCGCCGAATCGATGGGCTTGGGCACGGTCTACCTCGGTTCTCTTCTGAGAGGACCTCAGCGCACAATTGAGCTCTTGAAGCTTCCGCGCATGACCTTCCCAATTCTGGGCCTCCTGGTTGGCCGCCCGCTTCAAGATCCCCCGTACCGGCCTCGTCTGCCCAAGCACCTTGCTGTTTCCGAGAACACCTACCCGGTGGTAGAGGGTTCGTATCTCGAGGAGCTTGCCGAGTACGACGAAGACGTGCGCGCATACTACGAACTGCGTAAGGCTGGCCTGGGCGCGACCAATGCCTTTACTCAGCAGATTAGCGAGCAGATGGGCCTGCCAGATACCTTTGATACCGCACCCGTCCTTGAGGTTCTGCGCTCTCAGGGATTATGCTTGAACTGATTGAGAATTGCCGAGGTCGGGCGTGCCCTTGGGTCTTTCTCGGCCTCGGCGATTTTTTGCTTGTATGTCTGAGCGGATATGCCTTTTGAAGGGGAGTTAGAGGAGGAAGAATGAGCACGCAGATTACAAAAGAGCTGGGATTCTCGACCTACGTTTTCGTCGAAAGACTGGGAAAGAATGCCGCAATTCTTCATCCTTTCCCCGAATACAACATTTCTTTAGTCGCGCAGGCGCTTGAAGAGGCGGGCCTACCCATCAAAATCATGGGCGAGCATGCCCCCGAGCGCGGTGAAGGAATCTACTTCCAAGAGGATGCTTTCCCGGATGAATTCTTGGGGATTCTTGCTGATGCCTTGAGTGTCCGGGGCATTGGTGCTTACGCATATTGCCTTGTCGATGGCTCAATGGGGGACTTGGACCTTCATCTTTTCACGCGCGTCGGTGAAAGTTTCCCGCGTGCTGGCAAGAAGGTTGTGCTCATGCGCCTCTACCTTGGGCGTTCAAGCGAAGGGCCTACCGCAACGACCTGGATTTTCGGTTCCCCATCCGATCTGGAAGAAGCCAACCGTCTTCTGGGAGAAAAGTACGATACTCAGCCCGTTTCCGACCCTGCCGGATTCGCGGCGATCGAAATTAAGCACCTTGAGTTTTTCTTGGGATTGCTGGAGCCATCGGAGATTATGGATGATATTTTCCAAACCCTTGGCGGTCATGGTTATGAAGGCCCAGCATTTGTAGAAGATCATTTTTCTCAGCAAAATGACGCAAATTTATAAGTGGCTTTAGACGCTCTGGTAGCGAAGTTGACACTTCGTGAAATTCGTTCAGAAAAGTCCCAGCAAACGCGCGTTTTTCTTGCAGTAAAACTTCATAAACTGATCTGCATCAGACAACGAGCGATGAAAGTTGCTCGTATCTCTCCGGAAGACTTTCTGGAAGACTGCTCTGTGTTGATGGGATAACGAAAAAGGGCTGACCACGGCGGTCAGTCCTTTTTCGTATTGTCTAGGGCTATGACTTTCGACCCATCGCCAGTTATGCTGAAGCATCCTCACTCAAGCAAAGGAGATTTTGTGAGCGCCGATTCTGTTCTGATTACACGTCAGCACCTGTTGGATCCCTCGTTGGAACACACCCTCATCCTCGTCAAGCCAGACGGTTACGCTCGCGGTTTGACCGGTGAGATCCTGCGCCGCATCGAAGCGAAGGGCTACATCATCAAGGGCCTGAAGATCATGGTTGCCTCGCGCGAAATCCTCGCGGAGCACTACCGTGACCACGCGGGTAAGCCATTCTTTGAAGGGCTTCTTGATTTCATGAGTGCAGGTCCGCTGGTTGCCATCATTGTTGAAGGCCAGCGCGTCATCGAAGGCATGCGCACCATGATGGGCTCCACCGATCCGACAACTGCGCCTGCCGGTACGATTCGCGGCGACTTGGGTCGCGCATGGGATACCCCGAACATGGAGAACATCATCCACGGTTCGGATTGCGCAGAATCTGCCCTTCGTGAGATTGAGATCTGGTTCCCTGAAATCGACTGATTTGGGCTAGAGAGGCTCAACGAGGCCCAAAGAGGGCTAGGGAGTACGCGCTTCCTAGCCCTCTTAGATTTGCTAGCAATCATCTCCGTTTTCGGCCAGCTGTGCGCGGGCGAGATCGCTTGGCGTATCGATATCGGCGATCCATGATTCTGGGACTTCGACATCGATCGTGTCGAGCTCTTCCAATAGGGCGCGCATAGAACGATTCACCCACTGGGATACGGTGAAGTTGCGGACTGCATCCAGAGAAAAAACACCAATCAGGTTCTGCCGGTGCCCCGCCGCGCAGGCAAGTACGCCATCTACGCGACGTCCCTGAGAAATTGACTCTTCCACGGCCTCGAGAAGGAGGGGAAAAGTCAGGGTTGCCAAGGGGGCATCGACTGGAACTAGGCCGATCCAGCGAGGCTCCGTGTCCTCGGAGAGAACTTTCAGAAGTGCCTGAATTCCTGCAATAAACCCGGCGGCGGGACCAGAGCGTGGCGGCTCCTCCATGACTCGAATGACATCGTTTGGAACTGTGACCGTCTCAGGTACCACGCATACGTGAGGAATCCCGGGCTCAGAGACGAGCGCCCACTCAAGTGCGCGTCGGCCTCGGACCATGAGGTCGGGCTTTGACGCCCCTCCCAGCCGCTCGCCGGTACCTCCGCCGAGGATCACTAATCCGCTGAGTGCTAGGCGCTGGGGCGAGTCCATGTTCCGCTCCGACCGCCGCTTTTCTCTTCGACATAGCACTCACGAATCGCAACCAACTTATCGATGCCCTTCACCATGTCAATGATGGTCAGTGCAGCGACGGTCACGGCGGTCAGAGCCTCCATCTCGATACCCGTTCGATCTGCGGTTCGAACGGTCGAACGGATCTCCACCCCGTCTTCAGCCAATAACAGATCGACCGCGCAGTAGTGAACGGCGATCGGGTGTGCCAGAGGGAGCAGCTCGGGAGTGCGCTTCGAGGCCTGAATTCCCGCGATTCGCGCGACTGCAAGAGCGTCGCCCTTGGGGACCGAATCATCGCGGAGGGCCGCCATGATTTTCGGCGAGCACTCGACGAAGCCGCGTGCTCGCGCCTGGCGCACGGTCGGTGTTTTCGCCGTGATATCAACCATGTGTGCCTCACCGCGCTCGGTGAGGTGGGTGAAGGGACTGGTTTCGCTCATGTCTAGCCTTTCGGCGCTCGTTTGACGGGAAAAGAATGGGAAAGTGATCAGACTCGAACCGCAGTCAGGATCGACCAGGGTTCAACCGAGGTGACATCTTCGGGGACGATCGCCAGCGCGTTCACCGAGTGCAAAGAGGCAACAAGGTGAGAACGCGAACCCAATCTGTGTGTTGGGACCACAACCGGAGTTTGTTCGGGGCCATCGGGCTCAGAAAGAATGACCGGTACAAACTGGCGCTTGCCTGCAGGAGAAATCCAGCCGTTCGGTGTGGTGACGACAATGGGACGCAGCAGTTCGCGTCCGTTTCGTCCGGTAAATTCGGCCAGAACTGGGCGAACAAACATGTGGAAGGAGACGAAGACCGATACCGGGTTGCCCGGCAGAGTCGCCAAGTAGACATCGCGACCGTCACTTGCCTGAAGGACGCCGAATCCCTGCGGCTTCCCGGGCTGCATCGCGACGCGAACGAAATCCACTCCCTTGCCCAGACCAACTTCCTTGACGACGTCGTAGGCTCCGGCGCTGACGCCTCCCGAGGTGATGATGAGGTCAGCGACATCTCCAGCCTGGCGCAAAACTTCAGCAAAGTGAGCAGGATCGTCGTTGGAGCGGAAAATTCCCGTCACCTGGGCACCCGCGCGGCGAGCGAGCGCAGCAATCATCACGGAGTTTGAATCAGGAATCTGAGCGCCTTGGAGCTCTTCGCCCGGTGCACGCAGTTCGTCACCCGTTGAGACGATGGCGATGCGGGGGCTGGGGTAGACCTTCACGCTTGCGTAACCAACCGACACTGCCGAGGCGATGGCCGCAGGGGTGAGAACGTCACCGGCATGCAAAATGACGTCCCCGGGCGCGCAGTCCTCGCCCTGACGGCGCATGTGAGCACCGACCTTTGCGGGGGCGTAGATGCTGATGCTTTCGGGGAGGGGGTGGGGACCGGGCTCCTCGGAGGTATCTTCCACTGGAACGATTGTGTTTGCGCCCTCGGGAATGCGAGCACCCGTCATGATGCGCCATGCGGTACCCGGTTCAAGAATGTGGGTCTCGTTGTCTCCAGCTGCAATGTCACCGGCGACCGCGATGGTGACAGGGTTCTCAGGGGAGGCTTCGAGGTCACGATCGAGGTGAAGTGCATAGCCATCCATTCCCGAATTTGAGAAAGGTGGGACTGCAAAGCGCGCGACAAGATCATCGACCAGGACGTGATCAAGCGCCTGATCAATGGGTAGTTCGACGGGGGAGAGGGGGTGTACGCGCCCCAAGATGGAGTTCAAATAGTCTTCAAGAAGTTGCATCGTAGTCTCCTTCGCGCGGTCCGCATGGGGCCATGGCTCAGTTTATGGCTTATTCGATCGGTTCGGGGGTGGCTTCGGCGGGAGTTACCGAGGGAACTTTCGCCGGGGTGGATCGAGGTCGGAATGGAACAACATTCCAGCGACCAGCGGCGGTGTCAACAATGAGCAAGCGCCCGATTAAGGGATCGCCAATTCCGGTGACCCATTTCAGGCATTCTGTGGCAAGCACAGATCCGCCCTGCCCACAGACAGCACCCAGAACACCGACGGTTTTTGAACTCATCGTTTCGACGGTGGGGGGTTCGGGATAGACATCGCGAAGAGTCAGGCCATCGGTGAAAAGCGAGGCCTGGAAGGACATCGACACCAAAGTGCCCCACATGTGTGGGCGTCCAACGCGCGCACAGGTATCTGAAATCGCGTATTTTGCGGTGAAATTGTCGGTCGCATCGACAACGAAGTCGTAGGCCGCAACGGTCTCATCACTCTGGCCATCAATAATCTTTGGTTCGATGTTGACTTGGATATCAGGGTTGAGTGCAAGGACAGTCATCTTGGCAGATTCGGCCTTATTCATGCCTAATCGTGCGACGCCGTGAATGACTTGTCGCTGGAGGTTCGACTCCTCTAGATTGTACGGG
>CALIEP010000256.1 GCA_938022345.1 uncultured Actinomyces sp. | reverse complement strand
ATCTACACACCCAACCCCCACCACGTCAAACCAAAACCACGTGAACCAGCACACAAAAGGTTGTGATTCCACCATTTCTGAATGGTCAGCCAGTAAACACTCATCCAAAAACGGCTAAATTTCAATGCGATACATGCGCATATCAACAAAAGCAGGACCTGCCTCACAATGAGGCAGGTCCTGCGATTTTTGGCTTAAGCGGGTGTTTTGAGAAAGGCGGTTACGCTACCCAAGCGCACCCACTTCCCAGTAAGTCCCCCTACTCAGCGAGCATCCATGTGCTCTTTAACGGGGATGTCAATGGTCGGAAGGTCGTGGACTGCCTGACGCACAGCCTTTGACACCGCGCCGGGGACGGCCTCGTTGAAGACGCCGGGGATGATGTAGTTCGGCGAAAGCTCGTCGGGGCTAATCACATCGGCAATTGCGTTTGCAGCGACGCGCAGAACCTCGGTCGTGATCTCCTTGACCTTTGCATCCAGGAGGCCACGGAATAGGCCCGGGAAGGCCAGAACATTGTTGATCTGGTTCGGGTAATCGCTACGACCGGTCGCAACGATGGAGGCGTACTGAGCAGCTGCAATCGGATCGACCTCGGGAGTCGGGTTTGCAAGAGCAAAGACGATTGCGCCAGGAGCCATCTTCGCGATATCCGAAGGCTCCAAGATGTTGCCGTGGGAGACACCAATGAAGACATCGGCATCGACAATGCCTTCCTTCAGGCTGCCATGGACCAAGCGCGGGTTCGTATTCTGCGCCAACCATGCACGCGAGGGGTGCATACCCTCGATGTCATCGCCTGCAAGCGCACCGGTACGACCGTAGCAGACAATGTCGCGTGCGCCTTGAGCCAGTAGGAGTTTAATGATTGCGGAACCTGCTGCACCAACGCCGGAGACGACGATGCGCACGTCCTCAATCTTCTTGTTCACGAGCTTGAGTGCATTGATCAGTGCTGCCAGCACAACGATTGCCGTGCCGTGCTGATCATCGTGGAAAACCGGGATATCGAGCTCTGCTCGCAGACGTTCTTCAATTTCGAAGCAGCGGGGCGCAGAAATGTCCTCGAGGTTGATTCCGCCATATGCGGGTGCGATTGCCTTAACAATCGAGATGATTTCTTCAGTGTCCTTGGTATCAAGGACAACAGGCCACGCATCGACATCACCGAACTGCTTGAACAGAACGGCCTTGCCTTCCATCACGGGAAGAGCAGCTTCAGGGCCGATATCGCCCAAGCCAAGAACCGCGGTACCGTCCGAGACAACGGCGACAGAATTGGCCTTCATGGTCAACAGGTGGGCCTTAGAAGGCGTGTCATGAATCGCTGTGCAGACACGTGCAACACCGGGGGTGTATGCGCGAGAAAGATCGTCACGGTTACGCAGAGGAACCTTGGGCTTCACCTCGATCTTGCCGCCGACGTGGGCCATGAAGGTCTGGTCTGCCACGGAAGAGGTGTGAACACCTTCAAGGTCATCGAGAACTTTTTCAACCTCGCGGCGATGTTCGGAATCACGCATGTCGCAGGTGAGGTCAATAACGATGCGACCACGGTCAGAATCGGCAACATCAAGGCCTTTAATCTGAGCACCGGTAGCAGAAACAGCATCCACGATCTGCGAAACCGAAAGGTTGGCTTCGTCGACTTCAAGACGGTAGGACGCGGTGTATGACGGAGAAGTACGCATTGGTCACCTTTGCATATCCGATTGTTTTGAGGAGAGCCGACAAGGACTCCTCCTCCATCGTAGCCGCGCCGGTGCGCGGGTGCAGCGGTGTCCATTTTGAGCCCAATTTTCGAGGCCGTGGTACGAAGTCCAGTTTCCTCACTCCCCGTGCCCCTCGGCCTTCGAGAGATATGGAAAGGGCCCGGTCTGCACAGCAGACCGGGCCACAGGCGTTAAATCAACGAAAGATCAAGCGCCAACCATTTCCATAATGAGTTCGCGAACGCGGGCGGCATCTGCCTGACCACGGGTAGCCTTCATCACCGCACCGACAAGGGCGCCAGCAGCCTGAACCTTGCCACCCTTGATCTTCTCGACGATATCGGGATTTGCGTCCAATGCTTCCTGAACGGCTGCAGTAAGTGCGCCGTCGTCAGAAACAACTTCAAGTCCGCGTGCAGCAACGACCTGCTCGGGATCGCCTTCACCCGCAAGAACGCCTTCAAGGACTTGGCGAGCAAGCTTGTCGGTCAGACGACCGCTATCCACCAAGGACTGGAGCTGTGCGATTTGTGCAGGAGAAACCGGTAGATCCTCAAGCGCAACCTGCTTGTCCTTCGAGTAACGAGCCAGTTCGCCCATCCACCACTTACGTGCAGCCGCGGGATCGGTCCCAGCTTCGACGGTTGCCTCGATGAGTTCAAGCGCACCCGCGTTGATGACGTCACGCATTTCCTTATCAGCAAAACCCCATTGCTCACGCAGACGGCGCCTCTTGGCGACCGGAAGCTCAGGCAGGGACTGACGCAGAGATTCAACCCATTCCTCAGAGGGAACGATCGGAACAAGATCTGGTTCGGGGAAGTAGCGGTAATCTTCTGCATCGGACTTTTCGCGACCAGACGAGGTCGTTCCGTCTTCCTCGTGGAAGTGGCGGGTTTCCTGAAGCACTGATCCACCGTCAGCCAAGATCTGTGCTTGTCGCTGAATCTCGAAATGAACAGCGTTCGCAATACCCCTGAAAGAGTTCACGTTCTTGGTTTCGGTTCGAGTCCCCAAAGGAGAGCTCGGGGTCGGACGCAGAGAAACGTTGATATCGGCTCGGACATTTCCACGCTCCATACGCGCCTCAGACACGCCAAGAGTACGGAAGATATCACGCAGTGCCTGAACGTATGCAGCGGCAACCTCAGGTGCTCGCTCCCCTGCTCCTTCGATAGGACGGGTCACGATCTCAACCAGGGGGACGCCCGCACGGTTGTAGTCAACCAGCGAGTGGTCCGCACCCTGAATACGACCGTCTGCGCCACCGATGTGAGTGTTCTTTCCGGCATCTTCTTCCATGTGCGCACGCTCAATCTGAACGCGGAACATAGTGCCGTCCTCGAGCTCAACATCCACATAGCCGTCATAAGCAATTGGCTCATCTGACTGTGAAGTCTGGAAAGCTTTCGTCAGGTCCGGGTAGAAGTAGTTCTTACGCGCGAAACGGCAGCTCTTGGCAATTGAACAATTCAATGCGAGGCCGATCTTGATCGCGTACTCAACTGCCTGGTGATTGACCACGGGGAGCGAGCCGGGAAGACCAAGCGACACGGGGGTCACGTAGGTATTCGGATCGCCACCGAAGGCGTTGGGGGCGGCATCGAACATCTTGGTCGCGGTACCCAACTCAACGTGAACTTCAATTCCGAGAACCGGATCGAAGGAAGCGGTAGCCTCCTGGTAATCCATCAGCTCAGTCATCACTTTTCCTCCCACTGCGCTGCGGGGCAGTTACCCGCGATATCGCCACTGAGTTGCTCAACGAGGCTTGCGACTTCATACATCTTGAGGTCGTGATGAGCCGGAGCAAGAATCTGGAATCCAACGGGAAGTCCCTCGGCACTGACGGCGTTTGGAACGCTCATCGCAGGAATTCCGGCCAGGTTTGCAGGGATGGTCGCGATGTCATTGAGGTACATCGCCATGGGATCATCCATCTTCTCTCCGAAACGGAATGCCGTTGTCGGACAGGTCGGCGAAACCAGAACATCGACCTCTTCAAAGACACGTGCAAAGTCGCGCTGAATCAGGGTACGAACCTTCTGCGCACTTCCGTAGTAGGCGTCGAAGAAGCCTGCCGATAGGACGTGAGTGCCCAAGATAATACGACGCTTCACTTCATCACCGAAACCGGCTTCACGAGTCGCAGCCATCACGCGCTCTGCGGTAACAGGGCCTTCGCTGGGCTCGACGCGGATGCCGTAACGCATACCGTCAAAACGCGCCAAGTTCGAGGAAACCTCAGCCGGCATAATCAGGTAGTAGGCAGCAAGAGCGTAATCGAAGCTCGGGCATGAAACCTCAACGATCTCAGCCCCGGCAGCACGCAACTTCTCAACGGTCGCGTTGAAGGCCTCGAGAACATCATCTTGGTAGCCATCACCGGAAAGTTCGCGGACAACGCCGACGCGCAGCCCCTCGATCTTTCCGTCCTTGGCAACCTGAGCGACGCTTTCAGAGAGCGCGGGAACCGGCTCATTCAGAGACGTCGAATCGTGGGGATCATAGCCACCGATCACCTCGGCCAGTGCAGCAGCGTCCTCAACCGTGCGGGTTACCGGGCCAATCTGGTCCAGCGACGAGGCCATAGCGATCAGACCGTAACGCGAAACTGCGCCGTAAGTGGGCTTTGCGCCCACGGTACCCGTCACGGCACCGGGCTGACGGATCGAACCACCGGTATCAGAACCCAAAGCCAGCGGTGCCATGAAAGAAGCAACAGCAGCAGCGGAGCCGCCTACGGAGCCGCCGGGGATACGCTCAAGATCCCAGGGGTTTCCGGTACGACCATAAGCGGAGTGCTCGGTCGAGGAGCCCATAGCGAACTCGTCCATGTTGGTCTTACCCAGGATGGGCATTCCAGCCTTGTGCAGAAGCTCGACGACGGTTGCATCGTAGGGAGGCAGCCATCCCTCAAGAATCTTCGAAGCGCAGGTCGTGGGAACGCCTCGGGTCACCATGTTGTCCTTGACCGCAATGGGCACGCCTGCCAAGCTAGTCAGTTCTTCCCCAGCGGCACGACGCGCATCCACGTCGGCAGCAGTTGCAAGAGCACCCTCACGATCGACATAGAGGAAGGCATGAACCTTGGGGTCAATCGCATCGATGCGATCCAAGCATGCCTGAGTGAGCTCAACAGAAGTGATTTCACCGCTACGCAGCAGGTCAGCAAGCTCGCAGGCGGACTTCTTCAACAGCGGATTCATCAGTCCTCCTCCAAAATCTGCGGAACCAAGAACATTCCGTCTTCTTGTGCGGGGGCCTGCGCCAAAACCTCGTCGCGGTCAAGTGTTGGGCCAACGACGTCTTCACGCCACACATTCGACAGTGGAATGGGATGCGAGGTCGCGGGCACATCCGGGGTTGCAACCTCGGAAACCTTTGCAACGGCCTCGGTAATAACGTCTAACTCACCAGCAATTCTGGTGATTTCTTCCGGTGTAAGTGCAATTCGAGCCAATCCCGCCACACGGGTGACCTCATCAGTACTGATCCTTGCCATAACAAGGATGATACCTGCCCGGGGCGCACCTCTCATACCATGCCCATCGTTGGCGACTTTTGAGTAGGCTTAAAACATGTCTCATCATCGACCGTCTTTTTCTTCGCGCACCCTCAAGGCACTGAAAATTACCGGCGCAGCGCTTTTGGGTGCCCAGGCAGCGGCACTGATCGGCGTCCATATCGTTGATAAGCTCCGTAAAGACCGCGTTCCGCGGGTCGCAGGCGGTTTCCCAACTCTTCCTCCCTTAGACACCGAAGTTGATGGGACGGAGGTTCGCACCTATACCGAGGGCACCTCTCTTTATGAGGACATGCTTGAGGCGATCACCTCAGCAGAGGACTACATTTTCTTCGAATCGTATATTTGGCGCTCAGACGCATGGGGCAAACGCTTCAAATCGGCACTTCTTGCCGCCGCTCAGCGCGGGGTTGACGTCCACATCGTCTACGATGGCTTCGCCATCATGAACCAAGACCCATTCTTTTACGTCTTTCCAAAGACTCCCCATCTCTACATCCGTCGTTTCCCCGAAATCCGTTCGGGAATGTTCACCTTCAATCTGCGTAAAACCGGTCGCGATCACCGCAAGATCATGGTCGTCGACGACCGTGTCGCCTTCGTCGGCGGGTACAACATTGGTGATCCTTTTGCCCTCGAATGGCGTGATACCCACGTGCGCGTGACAGGGGAAGCAGTTGCGGAGTTGAAATACGGCTTCATTGACTTCTGGAATCACTTCAAGCGTCGCGGACAACCTAAACTTCCGCGCAGTCGGGCCCCCAGATGGACCAGCTATGTATCACTGGCCTTCAACCAACCTTCACGCCTGCTCTACCCCGTTCGCGGCCTCTACATCGACGCAATCGATCGGGCACAGCACTCAATTCGCATCACCAGTGCGTATTTCATCCCTGACCGTGAGATTTTCGAATCCCTGGTACACGCAGCGCGCCGAGGTGTCCGGGTACAGATTCTGATCCCCGAGTATTCCAACCACATCCTCGCCGACTGGGTTGCGCGTCCCTATCACGGGCCACTATTGAAGGAAGGGGTGGAAATCTGGCTGTATCAGGATGCAATGATCCACTCCAAGACCATGACAATTGATGGAGTCTGGTCAACTGTCGGAACCGCGAATATCGACAGGCTTTCCCTGCAGGGCAACTACGAAGTCAATGTCCAGTTCCGTTCGCAAGCCTTCGCAGCGACGATGGATCGGATCTTTGAGCTTGACCTGACCAATGCGCGCAAGCTTACCTTCGAGGAATGGAAAGAACGCTCGCTACTCACCCGAATTTCCGAGCGTCTTCTGCACCCCTTCGAATTTATCGTTTAGTCAACGAGGGCGGCCAGCCCCTGCTTAAGCACCCGCTCAAAATAGCTTTCGTCAACAACGGGCACTCCTAGGGCCTCGGCCTTTGCGGCTTTCGATCCCGCACCGGGCCCCGCGATGACCAGCGACGTCTTCTTCGATACCGATCCCGAGGCCTTTCCTCCTCGGGCGACGATCGCTTCCTTCGCGCCTTCTCGCGTGTAGCCAGGCATTGCTCCTGAAACGACGATCGTTAATCCTTCGAGGGTCTGTTCAATATCCTCGCGAGCTTCATCTTCCATACGGACTCCCGCAGCTTGCCAGGCACGAACGATTTCCACATGCCAATCTACATCGAACCATTCCCGCAAAGATTGGGCGATTACTTGGCCAACTCCATCGACGTCTGCCAATTGTTCGACAGAAGCCTCCATTAAGAGATCCATCGAGGGGAAGGTCATTGCCAGAGCCGAGGCAGCAGTTGGCCCAACATGGCGAATCGAAAGCGCAACCAGAATGCGTGCAAGTGGACGTTCTTTTGCGGTCTCGATCTGCTCAAGCATCATCTCCGTATTCTTTGAAGGAGTGCTCTCAAGTGGGGTATAGACTCCGCTATTTCCCTTCTGTTTCCATGCCTTAGTCCAAAAATACCGAACCTGCATCCAGTCCCCGGTTTCTTGTCCTTCCTTGGTCACAGGCTTCCACACCATGACATCGCGAAGTCGTTCAGCATCGAGGCTGAAAACATCACTTTCTGAGGACAAAACAGGCTTTTGGACAGAAGGCAGAAGAGCCTCGGCATCACCGATCAGTTCGCCATGCGTCAATTCAGCAGTCTTTTCCATGCGCAGTGCGGTCCCGTTTTCCAGGAAAACAGTCCGTCCTGCCGCGAGCGCGGCGGCTACCTCATCGCGATTGGCCTCGGGCTGAGTAAGGGCAAGCGCGGCCTCGTCCCCAAGTCCTTCGATGTCCAAGGCGGAGCGGGCACCCAAGTGGGCAATCCGCTCGGTAATTTGTGCCGGGCAGCCCGCTTGGTTTGGGCAACGAAGATCCACATCCCCTTCTTTCTGGGGAGCCAGCTTCGTCCCGCACGAAGGACAGTTTTCCGGCATGACGAAGGGATACTCACTGCCATCGCGGGCAGCGACTACGGGGGCGACAATCTCGGGAATAACATCCCCAGCTTTCCGCAAAACAACAAGGTCACCAATCAGAACGCCTTTTCGTGCAACTTCACTAGCGTTGTGCAAGGTTGCGCGTGAGACGTGGGAACCGGCAACGAGGATACGCTCCATGACGCCGTACGGCGTCACGCGCCCGGTACGACCCACTTGGACTCGGATATCAAGGAGGCGGGTATTAACCTCTTCGGGTGGGAATTTATAGGCAGCAGCCCAACGCGGAGCGCGCGAGGTCGTACCCAAACTTGCCTGAATCGCACGATCATTAATCTTGACGACAACCCCATCGCTTTCATGTTCCAAAGAGTGTCGTTGAGCGCCCAATTCACCGCTACGCTTCTCAATGGCCTCGCGACCACGAAGGAGCTTGGTGTGAGGAGAGACCG
>CALIEP010000255.1 GCA_938022345.1 uncultured Actinomyces sp. | reverse complement strand
ACAGCCCGGTCAGGGTGGCCCTGGCGGGCAAAATGGTCAGCAAGGCCAGGGCGGCCCGGTAGCTCAGAACTGCTCCTCCAAGAAGGGATCCGAGAACTCAACTGCAAAGAAGAAGGCTGCTGAGAACTCTTCTCAAAGCTCTGACTTCCAAAATTCTGATTCCTCGTCTAAGTAATGAGGAACTCCTGGTAGGGGTGCTCGACGTCAACATGGCGTCTGGGCACCCCTACTTCTTTTCGTAGACGAAGGGGCTATCGGGCGGATTAATCGGCGTAATACTCGTCGCTTTCAGATAGAGAGCTTTTGAGTTACGAACTTCTAAGGTTCCTTGGATGAGAACCCATTGATCAGCCTGCGGCACGAATGAGGTCGTGTTATTCACCGCAAAACCCAAGGCGTAAGCATCGGCTGCGCAGCACCACATGGTCATCCGGGATAAGCCGAAGCTGTCATCCGGACCGAAAGGTGGCATCCCTGCCTCTGAAGAGGCTTTGTCTTTGGGCAAAACGAAGCCAGATACTTCAATTGTTTTGCCATCCCACTGATCGGGGTGGGTCACCATATCGATGACGCTCTCGTAGTAATTGTTCGTGTCGATCACGCGGTCGGCGTGGAACTGTGCTGCGGAAGAAACATCTGAAGATGAAGGGATGGGCGTCGGTGAAATAGCGCTCGCTGAGCTCGTTGACCCAAGGAAACTCGAGGGGGCCAGAGAAAAAGGCAAGGACCATGCAATGACTGGAATGAGAAGATATACAGCATTCGCGCGTGTTCGGTGAGTATGTTTTTCCTGCCTACGTGCAAAAAGGTCGACAACGGCCCACACAGTGAAGACGACACACAAGAAAATGATCAGCGGAAGGAAACGAGGCGGGAAGAAATAGACCAAACGCCTCGAAAGGAAGAGGAAGCCTAAGCTGGCTGCAGCGAGCGCAAAGATCAAAGCGCGTGCCTTCACAATGTGCCTCCCAAACCCCACCAGGTCAAGACAAAACCTGCCAGTGCAACAACAGCGGTGATGGTTGCGCAGATGCGAAGAGTAAATCGCGTCGAGAAAACCGCTGACAACATGAAGATGTTCTTCACATCAAGCATGGGGCCCATGAGCATGAAGGTCATGAGCGCTCCTGGGGGAAGCAGACTTGTCATGCTCCGCGCGACGATCGCATCTGATGATGAACACTGAGAAAGAATGAAAGCCATCAGCATCGCTACGGCAATGGAGACATATGAGGAAGTATGTCCCGTCATAAACCCAGCAGGGAGAAGCCCCTGGATGAAGCTGGAAAGCGCGGCACCAATGATCATATAGGGCACGACGCGTAGGAATGCCGAGGCCGACGCGGAAGAAAATGAAGAAAAGCGTCCTCGCGTAGCGTGCGCCGCGTGGACTCCGCAACCATGTGAACACTCACAGGAGTCATCCGACTCGCTCTGGCGCAAAACGGTTTTTAGGGATGGCATGCGGATGCTGAGCAAAGTAGCAATTAACGCGGTGCAGATGATGGCTGCCGCCACGCGGAGCGATACCGCTTTCAGTGAAGGGCCAAAGGCATACCACGTTGAAAACAGGACAAGCGGGTTGATGGACGGCGCTGCAAAAAGAATGATGAAAACAGTGCGCGGAGGAACGCCTCGGCGGAGCAGGGTGCGAACAAGAGGAACGGTTGAGCAATCGCAGACGGGAAGAAGCGCGGAGTAGACGAAAGCAATGAGGCAACCCGCAACGCGGCCTCGTGGGAAAATGAGCGCGAGCTGGCGAGGGGAAAGAAAAACCTCAATCGCAGCGGCAATCAGAGAACTGATCGCCAAGAAGGGTAAAGACTGAAGCGTGATCCCCGAAAAGATTGCAATCATACGGGAGATTGGGATTCCCGCTGCGCTCAATGCCTCTTGAAAGCGATAGGCACACACCAAAGCAAGGCATACGAGTGCTGTGACCGCCGTCGAGGGACGGGAAATGTCCATGTGCCTTCTTCCTTGTTGGGTGGCAGTGCGTACATCGTTAACTCTATCGCGATGCTGATCTCATTTTTGTGCTTGAGGCGAGATAGAAGTGCCTTGGGAGCGTGCTTTGCGTAAACTAGGACAGGCGTTGATCCGGCTACATCAGTAGGAATCACCGGGGAGCATTCGGAAGAACGGGCGAAAGCCTTAGTAGAACCGAACGGGTAAGCCCGTAACAGCTGTTAATGAGCGGCTACGCAGCGCGTAGCAAGCGGGGTGGTACCGCGGGAATCGGCAACGCTGATCCTCGTCCCTGTGGACCTGCGACACAAGGACGAAACATGACGAAGCACGGCTTCTACCCGCGCCATCGCGATGAGCAAGTGGATCCAAGCCCGTCCTTCCCTCAGATGGAAGGACAGACCCTGGCTTTCTGGGCCGCTGATGACACCTTCCGTAAATCCATTACTCGCCGTCCCGCCGGTAAGGGCGGTCAGAACGAATTCGTGTTCTACGACGGCCCGCCTTTTGCAAACGGCCTCCCGCACTACGGTCACCTCTTGACCGGTTACATCAAGGACGTTGTCGGTCGTTACCAGACCATGCTCGGACACCATGTTGAGCGCCGTTTCGGCTGGGATACCCACGGTCTTCCCGCAGAACTTGAAGCACAACGTCAGCTGGGAATCGAAGACGTCACCGAGATTACGCGTCCCGGCGGAATCGGTATCGAGGCCTTCAACGCGGCCTGCCGCTCCTCTGTGCTTCGCTACACCAAGGAATGGGAAGAGTACGTTACTCGTCAGGCCCGTTGGGTCGATTTTGATAACGACTACAAGACCTTGGATATGTCCTACACCGAATCGGTCTTGTGGGCATTCAAGCAGCTCTACGACAAGGGTCTTGCCTACCAGGGCTACCGCGTTCTGCCGTACTGCTGGCATGACCGCACTCCCTTGAGCAACCACGAGCTCAAGATGGACGACGATGTGTATCAGGATCGTACTGATAACACCGTTACCGTCGGCCTGCG
>CALIEP010000254.1 GCA_938022345.1 uncultured Actinomyces sp. | reverse complement strand
GGCTGGCAGCTGCACGAGGGGCACAAAGAACGTTTTACCTGGGAGGTCTACATCCCAGAGCGTAAAATTCGCTCCAACATTATTTCGGTGACTGACACTTTCGACACTGCTCATGGCGGTTACAAGCTTTTCAATGATCCGTCAACGGATCCGAATGCTTGGCAGCGTACCCGCTTGCTCAAGTGGAATTCGCTTGCGGAATTCAAGGCTGACCCGAGTCACCAGAAGTACAACGAGAGCATTCCGGTTGGAGGTGCGGTCAATGGCGGCACCTTTGCCATGACCGAGACCTCGACTGGGTTCGTTGCGTCTTTCCCCAACTCGAACAGCGACGCCTACTACATGATCAAGTACTACACAGTGCTGAATGCTCCTGAAAATGCGAAGCCCGGAAACGTTTTCAATAACAAGGCTGATGTCAATGGGATGACCGCTGAGCACAGTATCGCGATCGATACGGTTGGCTGGGGTGACCTCTCGGGTGAGAATCGCCCGATTCCGCCCGCTCCCTCGACCTCGACTTCTCCGGCTACCACGGTGACCCCCTCGCCCTCTGAGTCGACAACCGAGGCGACACCTTCCCCCTCGACCAGCACCACTCCTTTACCGAAGGCCTCCCTGGCCCACACCGGTGCTATGACCGTTCCTGCAATTGGACTTGGAGCATTGGGACTGGCACTGGGCGTCGCGCTCATGCGTCGTCGCGAGCAAGCCTCGGCCTAAGGCGAGTAAGCAACTTCGTGTAGAAACGAAACTATGATCATGGGCCCCAACCGAAAGGATGGGGCCCATGGTTTTACCCAAAATGAGCGGTGATCAGGGGTTATTTGTCTGAATGTGTGCCTTTGGTAAGTTCATGATCTTTGGAAAGCTTGGAGTTCGAGCAATGCGGCTTCCTTCAAGTTATTAATTTCTTACGATCTGTCAGAAACTGAGACTTCTTGAAGAATATTCAGGAATGTACCGGGGAAGATTTTCGGCCCACTCGCGAAAGGCGTTGGAATTACGCGGATTTAGTGCGTAAAAAATTGTTGTTTGGGCAATGGAGGCTGAATTGAAGCTGAATGTGATCGTGTTAGCCTGAGGGCGTCGAGTCACGTATGTGACATCCCTCCAGAAAGACAAGAATGTGATGAATAACGATGCTACGCGTGCACAGGTGCTGCGTGCTTCAGTTGCTGGCACGATTGCCTGTGCATTTGTGGGAGCGGGAGCTCTCACTGTGTTCTCTCCGACGTTACCCGCTGCTCAGGCAGTAGAGGTTGATGTTGTTACTGGCGTGGTGATGGCGAATAGTTCGCATCCGCATGGGCCAAACTACGTCTGGGATAACTACGTCATGGATTTCTCTTTCGATACAAGCGGTAAGGCTGTGACCGAAGGGGATACGATTACTATTCAGCTGCCTAGTGAACTGCGTACTCGCGCTACCCACTTTGATGTTGATGATAAGAATGGCGGTGGAACTGCGCTCAATTGTGCAATTCCGGCAGGCGAGGGGCAATCGCTTAGCTGTGTCTTTACCGACTATGCAAAGCGACACGTGAATATGAAGGGCGATATTCACGTTCTTGCCGATATGACTCGCGAATCAGCTTCTGATTCTTTTAGCTTCACAATTAATCACACTGTTACGCTGACGGCGACTGTGCCCAATGGCAATATCGTGAGGAATACAACCGGGTATGCGCCTGTTGATCCCTACAAGTACGGTTGGCAGCTGCATGATGGCCACAACGATCGTTTTACATGGGAGATTTACCTCCCCGAACGTAATATCACGTCGAATACCATCAACATTACTGATACCTTTGACACCTCCCATGGTGGCTACAAGCTGTTCAATGATCCAGCGCTGAATGCTTGGCAGCAAACGCGCTTGTACAAGTGGAATTCATTGGCTGATTTCAAGGCGGATGTGAACCATCAACATCCCGCAGAAAGCGTTAAAATTGGCGGTTCAGTCAATGGTGGAACCTTCACTTTGACTGAGACTGCGGATGGCTTTGTTGCTTCTTTCCCGAACTCGAATAGCGATGCCTACTACTTGCTCAAGTACTACACAGAACTCAAGATTCCCGGTTCTGCAACCGTTGGTACGAGCTTCAAGAACACTGCAGTAGTTAACGGGAAATCAACCGAACGCACTATTGCTATCGAAACTGTTGGATGGGGGGAGCTTGAGGGGCAGTTCAAGACAACTCCTCCGACTCCCTCTGTTACTACTCCGCCCACGACTGTGCCTTCTCCTTCTGAGTCAACTACTGTTCCCTCGCCGAGCGTGAGCATGACGCTTCCTCCGAAGAAGAGTCTTGCGCACACTGGTGTGAATGCTGCTCCGGCGATCGGTCTGGGTGCTCTCGGCCTTGCACTGGGTGTGGCCTTGATGCGTCGACGTCAGCAGGCGTGAACGTTGCTTGTGCCTTGAGTTCGGCCGTAGGCTCGAGCATCTGAAGTAGCCGAGTTTCTGAGGCGTCGAGTTTCAGAGTCGGTATGCTCGGTGAATAGGCTCTCGCGAAATATGCAGGTGGGTCCCATCCATTCGGATGGGACCCACCTGCGTTTGTGTTTGAAGTGCTGCTGGGTCTCTTATCTAGTACCTCTGCAGTTTGCCGATTGCGCTCTTGCCGCTTGCACGCTCGCCAC
>CALIEP010000253.1 GCA_938022345.1 uncultured Actinomyces sp. | reverse complement strand
CCATTAATCTTGACCTGATTACAGGCATGGCCACCGCCATTCGTGACGGTACCCGTGACGACGATCGAAGTCACTCCGGACTTGAGCGCCAAGAGCTGGAAGGCATTCGAGTATCCCTCGCACACGGTCGTTCCCTTGAAGAAAACGCCGCCTGCATCGTGGTCGGGAGTGAGCTCAGGAGGGAGCCTGTGCGTCTCTGGATCCGGGTTTGCCCAGATTGCTTGCGTCCTGTGATAACTGTCGTAGTTGTAGGTCGTACGGGCAATAATCCACGAGTTAATTGCTCGTACCTTGGCTGCGTCATCCATACCAGGCTTGATGATGTCGGCAACGACTTTGTCTGCCGCAGAGTTGATCTGGGCGGAGTAATCCTTGGGCGACAGGTGCTGGTCAGTTGCACCGGTTGTTCCAAGCTCGACGTGAAGAACCTTGTCTTTTGCTGAAATGTTTGCATTAATAATGAAAGGAACTAGGCCATTCTGATCTTTTGCTTCTTCGAGTGCATCCCACACGCGCCTTGGAGACGTTGCCTCCTCAAAATCGGCAAGTGAAATGTCTGTGTAACCGCTCATGAGGTTTGCTGCAATGTACTTGGACAGCGCGGACGAACCAAGCACCTGAACAGGGGTATCAGGGAAAGTACGAGCGATCTTATCTTCAGGGGCCTTGGATGTGGATTCCTTGGAATAAGTCAGATTTGTCGAGATGTAACCGCTCCGATTGTTCTTTTCTTGATCGTCCTTCAGCTTTGCCAAGTCGTTGAGATACGTCGAAGGATCAAAATTGTGGACGATGAAAGTATTCGTGAAACGGCTGTGTCCGATGTGATAGGACACGTGCAGGCTTGCCTGCGGATCTCGCGTAGTACGCGGGTTGCCCGTCTGAATCCAACTGCGCTCCGGGTCGACAATGATCGGAAGAAGGCGGGTGTGTCCGTCTGCCATGACCATAGGAATCTGGGTCGGGATATCGCTCAGACTCTGGAAATCCGAGTTGTTCGGATTCAACTGGAGCCACGCACTTGATGCAATCTTGATGGGCGTGTTTCCCATCGTATCTGAGATGTCGAGCAAATCGGACATCTTGGAAACCTTCACGCCCTTCTTGGCGATGACAGCGACCTGAGCGCCTTTGCCATTGAGCATGGCATCGAGCTCTTCATCGGTAAAGCCACCATCTGAATTAAGACCCTTGTAGTCTTCTTCGGTGAAGAAATCTCTGAGCGCGGTATTAAGATACGTATCGAGCTTGCGTTCCCCTTCCTCGCGCTGATCGGAGTTCCACGAAGTGGCTGAAGTTTCCGCAATCAACTTGGGATTGAGGCGAGTAACTCCCTTGGTATCTGTGCTATTGAGATGAACCAGGTAGTAGCTCTCT
>CALIEP010000252.1 GCA_938022345.1 uncultured Actinomyces sp. | reverse complement strand
CAAAAACTTCAATTCCTGCATCACGGAGGTGATCAAGAATGGGAGATTCCTTCTTGTCAGAACCCGAAACCTCAAGACCGCGATCCTTGAGAAGCTCAGCAACCACTGACATCCCAGCGCCGCCGATACCGATGAGATGGAAGCGATGGGAAGTACTCACTTCTGTTCCTTCTTCTGAAGAGTCGATTCAATAAGGTCAGCAAGTTGTTGAGCGCCATCGGGGCGCGCAAGCGCGCGAGATGCGATGGTCATTTCAGAAAGTTTTTCGCTTCCGGGCAGCGGGAAGATCGTGCCTCGAACGTAATCGGCAGTCAGGTCGTGGTCAGCAACAAGAAGCGCACCACCCTGCGCAACATGATCCGCGGCATTCAGCTTCTGCTCTCCATTACCAATGGGCAGTGGAACATACACGCAGGGCAGTCCGAGTGCGGTCATTTCGGCAACCGTACCCGCACCCGAGCGACACACAACCAAATCAGCAACGGCAAGCGCATCTTCCATTGTGGAGAGGTAGTCAATGACGTGCCAACGATCAGCAACACCAGCTGCCTTCACCGCATCGCGGACCTCTTGATCCTTCCCCTTGCCGGTGAGGTGGACAACCTGCACCCCTTCGGGCAGCTCAGCGGCGACTTTCACCATCGCACGGTTCACATTGAGAGCCCCCAAGGAGCCGCCGGTGATGAGCAGGGTCTGCATATTGGGGTCGACCCCCAACTTCGAGGCCGCGGTGCGTCGCGCAGATTCACGTCCTTCTTCGGTGGTACGAGCGGCGGCAAGAGCCTGGATGGCGGGACGCAGAGGAAGACCAGTCACCACAGTTACTCCGTGTTTCGCCTTCAGAGGAGTCGAGGGGAAAGTCAATCCCAAGGCCGATGCCCAGCGCGCACCGACTCGGTTAGCGAGTCCAGGACGGGCGTTCTGCTCATGGATGATGATGGGAAGATTCATCTTTCGCGCAGCAAGATAGGCGGGGGTAGAAACATATCCGCCGAAACCAACGAGCGCATCTGCTCCACTCAGGGCTGAGCGGCACTGCGCGATCGCACGCTTCATACGCCCCGGAAGAGAGAAGAACTGCAGAGAAGGTTTACGCGGCAGCGGAACGCGCTCGATAGTCACCAACTCGACACCCGCAGCGGGAACCAGCGTTGTTTCCAGCCCTTGAGAGGTTCCAAGAGCAACGACGTCATAACCGCGTGAACGAAGTTCCAATGCGGTCGACAGTAAGGGGTTCACGTGCCCGGCGGTGCCACCACCTGCAAGAACAATTTTCTTTGTCATCGTGTTCCTTCCGTAGATCCACCGCTAGCTTTTCCTGCGCGGCGGCGTCGACGCGAAAGCCGCGGGTCGCGCGAGGACCCCGCCGAAAATTTCAGTCCCATAGTCATACCCGCATTCTCACGCGCGCAAGCAGCAACCAATGCAATAGCCGAAATCGTGAAGAGGTAGGACGACCCGCCATAAGACACCAGCGGCAGGGGCACGCCAATAACCGGACCAAGCCCAGTTACAGATGCAATGTTAATAATCGCCTGAATGCCAATCCAAGCTGCGACGCCACCACTGACAATTGTTGTGAAGAATGAGTTAGATGTGTGGATAAGGCGCACCATCCCCCAAATCATCAAACAGATGCACGCAACAATGGTCAGCGTCCCCAATAGGCCAAATTCTTCGCCAATAATTGCCAAGATAAAGTCTGTATGCGCTGCCTGAAGATAGTTCCATTTTTCTCGCGATGCGCCGGGACCAAGACCTGTTAGCCCGCCCGAGCCAAGTGCCCACAGCGCGTTGTCAATCTGTTCGGGGGCCGAAAGGTTTCGCGCGGGGCGATTCCAAGGAAGAACTGCAAGAATTCGCTTCATTCGCGTGGGGTTTTGGAAGACCAAGAAGATAACAATTGGAATCACGGAAAGAAAAATAACTGCAAACCACTTGCGAGGAAGACGCGCTACCCAGATGGCACCGAATGCTCCTGCAGCCATGACCATCGCGGTGCCCATGTCCTTACCGAGCATGACGTCACCAAGAGCAGCAAGAATGGGGAGCCCTACCGTGACTGCCATCTGCCGCCAGTCATTTCGACGAGCCCCTTCCCGCGACAAGGAGCGTGCCAAGGCAACGATCAACGCGAGTTTGAGAAACTCCGAGGGCTGGAATGTTCCAAGTCCGGGAAGCGATACCCAGTTGGTGTTTCCGCCCTGTGAGGCCGCCAGCGGCGTCATGACTAGTGCCTGAAAAAACAGGGCTGCAAGATAAATAGCCGGTGCGAGGCGGTACCACACTGCCGAGGGAATTCTTTGGATAAAAATCGCCGCAAGCAGGAAGGAAACGCCGATAATGAGCAGCTGACGCAAGAATGCCGCGTAGGGACTGCCACCACTGGCAATAGTTGTCACTGCAGAAGCTGAAAACCCCATCACCAAACCGAAAACGGTCAAAATGAGCGCAGGGATAACGATCAGATAGTAAGTGGCGACAGGCGAATACACCCGATCTCCACGTTCTTTCGAGGCGAATTCGAAACGCGGGATATGCAGGCGCTCCAGTAGGGAGCTCATTGCGCCGCCCAATTCGCTTCAAGACGTTTCACCGCATCGCGGAAGACATCCCCGCGTTGCGCATAGGAACGGAACTGATCCCAGGATGCACACGCCGGTGCGAGCACAACAGTATCTCCCGGGCGGGACAAGGCCACGGCCTCGTTAACGACAGAGAACATCCAATCCTCATGCCCGTCGACCTCAACGAAGGGAACTTGAGGCGCGCGCTGACGCAGCGCCTTCACAATCGCGCTGCGATCCTTGCCAATGACAACAACACCTCGTAAAAGTGGCGCAACGCGAGCAACCAGGTCGCCAAACTCTTGGCCCTTCGTATCTCCTCCTGCGATCAACACCGCAGTGCCGGGAGTGATTCCAGACAGCGAAGCAACGGCCGCATGAGCATTTGTCGCCTTGGAGTCATCAATCCAGGTGACATCGGCTGCATGTGAAATTACTGCGCGGCGGTGATGAGCGGGGGTAAAGCTTCGAAGCCCTTGTGCAACTGCTTCTGGTGGAACAGCAAAGGCGCGCGCAAGACCGGCTGCAGCAGTTGCATCCATACGCGCGGCATCCGTAACACCGTCATGGTAGGCAACACGAAGGTCATCGACTTCAGCTAAGAATTGGGCCTGCATATGGCGTTTCTCGACAAAAGCACGCTCAACGAGCGCGTCCTCAACCCAACCGACCTGAGAGATTGAAGGAATCCCCAAGGTCAATCCAATTGCACGGGCTCCCTCGATGACATCGGCCTCGGCGACCATGTTCTCCACGGTGATATCGGATGCGGGATAGAAACAGGCTTTTTGAGTCAGGTGATAAACCTTCGCTTTATCTGCCGCATAGGCCTGGGCACTGCCGTGCCAATCAAGGTGATCGGCGTCGACATTCAAACACACAGAAGCCAGTGGAGAAACAGTCGAAACGGTATGCAGCTGGAAGGATGAGAGCTCGACAGCGAAGACGGTTGCATCGGTATCAATGGCTTCACAAATGGGAAGGCCGATATTGCCAACTTCGACGGCGTCCTCACCAGCTGCTCGCAGCATCGCTCCCAGCATTCCAACCGTCGTCGTCTTGCCATTGGTTCCAGTGACGCATAGCCACGGACGGCCAGCATGTTCGGAATCTTCTTGAAGACGCCAGGCCAGTTCGACCTCACCAATCAGTTCGATACCAGCATTTTTTGCCGCCGAAAAAATGGGATGATGAGCGGGGATTCCCGGAGAGACAACAATGCAATCCGGCTTCCAATCGATGACCGCCTGAGCCAGCGCATCAGAATCAGCCTCGCTGACAAACTCGACATTCGCATCGTTTTCAGACTGGTGATCCTCGCGGGCTCTACCATCAAAGGCGCATAGCTGCGCGCCGCGTTTTACAAGTGCGTGTGCTGATGCTTTCCCAGACACTCCCCAACCGAGGATTGCAAAGCGGCCCTGCCAATTCACAGTTGCGACACCCATTCCGCGTAGAAGAGACCAGCTCCCATCACGGCGAAAAGCGCTGCGATGAGCCAGAAGCGAATAACGATGGTGATTTCTTTCCAGCCCTTGAGCTCAAAGTGGTGATGCAAAGGAGCCATTCTGAAAACACGCTTGTGCGTAAGTTTGAAGACGCCGATCTGAATGACATCCGAAAGAGTTGTAATGACGTAGAGCCCGCCAATCAAAATCGCAAGGAACTCAGTGTCGGTCAGGATTGAAACACCGGCGATAGCCGCACCAATGGCCTGAGAACCAGTGTCGCCCATGAAGATCTGGGCGGGCGAGGCATTCCACCACAGGAAACCTGCTAGGGCACCAACCAAAGAGGAGCAGAAAATTGCGATGGAAAGAGGATCTCGGGTCTCGTAGCAGGCGGCAACATTGACCGTGTCCCCCCAGCAGGACTGAAGCAGCTGGAAGTATGAAATGAAGGTGTATGCAACGAAAACAAAAATACCTGCGCCGGCGGCCAGGCCATCCAAGCCATCGGTCAAGTTCACTGCGTTGGACCAGGCGGCAACGATGAAGTTCACCCACAAGACAATGAGGATGACGGCCGTAACAATCCCCCACTGGGTGAAGGTCAATCCGAGGGGACGAGCAAGAGAAATATCAAAAATACCCGGAGTGCGACCGTGAACATTCGGAATCGTCAAGATGCCCCACGTGAATAGCGAGGCAATAGCCACTTGGCCGACGATCTTTGCCCATGCGTGCAGGCCAAGCGAGCGCTGATGCATGATTTTTAGTGCGTCATCCAGCAGTCCAATAAACCCGATTCCCACGAAAAGGAATACCAAAAGGATTCCCGACCACGAGGGAAGTCCGCCGTTAATCAGGGTTCCAATAAACCATGCAACGACAGTGGCAAAAATGATGACAACGCCGCCCATTGTCGGGGTACCGCGCTTCGTCATATGCGAGGTCGGGCCATCTTGACGAATGAACTGTCCGTAATGGTTGTGCACCAAGTAGCGGATGAACAGAGGGGTGAGCGAAATTGAGAGGACTAGACCAACTGCAAAGGCAATAATGAGTCCAATCATAAAGTGCCCTACTCCACTAGGTGATCGGCGCCTTTCCAGGCAGCGGAGCCATTCGAGCCCTTGATGAACACAACAGAATTATCTTCCAGTATGCCGTCTAATGCACTAAGTACCTCGTCAACATTCCGCAGGTGACGGTGAGTGTAGTCCTCGCCTCGCTCAGTGAAGTAGTACTGCGAGTCCTCCCCCAGCGCAAGAACGCAATCAGCACCCGCTTGATCGAAGAAGCGTGCAACCTGTTCATGGGTACTTTGCGAGGCTTCACCAAGTTCAAGCATTCCGCCGGCGACAACGACCAGCTGCCGTCCCGCCGCCAAATCTCCAGCGGCTTTGCATCCCGCGCGGAAGGAATCCAGGTTCGCGTTGTACGAATCATCGATGAGAGTCACTTTCCTACCCTTGAGGGTAAGTTCATGGATGCTCATTCGATGTGGGCTGGCTGGCTGGCGTCCCTCAACAACGGCGCAGGCTTGATCAAGATCAATTCCAAGCGTCCACGCACCGGTAATTGCAGCGAGTGCATTGGCAACATGGTGAATACCAACAAGCCCCAGGTGCACCGTGAGCACTCGTCCATCGAGGTGGAGTTCGAAAGAGGCCTTCCCCTGTTCATCCAAGGAAATCGCGTGGGCACTGCTATCTGCTTGGCTATTCCCCGAGGCCGAGAAGGTGACCACTCGCCCGGGTGCGTGAGCGGCCATCTCCATGACGTGCGGATCGTCGAAATTCAAGATCGAGATTCCCGATGGTACAAGGCCCTGAATCAGCTCGGCCTTGGCATCGCGTACACCTTCAACAGAGCCGAAGCCCCCAAGGTGTGCATGCCCGACCATCAGTTCAATTCCGGCGTCAGGTGGAGCAATTCGCGTCAGATATGCGATATGCCCAGGTCCAGAGGCCCCCATTTCCAGAACAAGGTGGCGCGTCGATTCGTCAGCCCGCAGAACCGTGAGAGGAAGTCCGACTTCATTATTAAAAGACAGCTGAGGAGCAACAGTCGGAGCATCGGCGCCCATAATCGCTGCAAGAAGGTCCTTGGTCGTTGTTTTGCCCACCGAACCGGTCATTGCGATCACGTCGAGTTTCTGGTGCGAACGCAAATCTGAAAGGTAAGCCCGGGCCAATTCACCCAGCGCGATGGTCGAATCCTCGACAATGATCTGCGTCAAAGGCGAATCACACAGGTGTTCAACAATCGCCGCCACCGCGCCATTGCGCTCAGCTGCGTCCAGATAGTTGTGGCCATCGCTATTTTCCCCACGCCGAGCCACAAAAAGAGAGCCTTGACGAATTTCGCGTGAATCCGTTTCAACTGTCCCGGTGACCTCGACGTCGTTTCCGTGGAGCTGTGCGCCCAATGCCTGAGCGATCCAGCGACTGGACCTATGCATTCTTCTCCTTAGGGTCTACCCAACGATCTGGACACTAGCCTACTAGGGTGTCGTGGGATACAGCTGGGCACTTTCTGTAGACGCGGGGATCCCCAGGTTGCGAACGGCCTCGGTCGTGACTTCACTCCACAGCGGTGCAGCAGCATCAGAGGACAAACCAGCAACACGCGGGTTGTAAAGGACAACCGAAATAGCCAAGCGCGGCGATTCTGCGGGGACCAGACCAGCAGTGTTCGAAACGACCGCATCCGCACCATTGACTTTAATATCAGCAGTACCTGTCTTGACTGCCACGCGGTAGCCTTCAACCTTTGCGAGCTGACCGGTACCTTGCTTATCCATGACAACGGATTCCATCATGGTAATGAGTTCTTTTGAACGATCCGCGGACATGACTTGCTTAGGTTGCGGCGAGACAGTCTTCTCGGTCCGCCCCTTTGAATCAGTTGTCGAATCGATAATTCGCGGCGCAATCATGACCCCGCGGTTTCCGATCGCTTGAATGAACTGATTCTGCTGGATAGCCGTAATCGCGTAGGACTGTCCGAACATCATGGTGTAGCGGTCACGCCCTCGAATGGCATCAAAATCGCGCATGATGCCCTGGGACTCGCCAGCCAATTCAATTCCAGTGAGCTGGTTCAGGCCCATCTTCGTCATGAAGTCGTAGCGATCGCGGTCCCCCACTTGCTCGCCCACTTCAATGGTTCCAACGTTCGATGATTGGGTAAGAATTCCCGTGGTCGTCATCATTTCGGTCCCGTGTTCGTGGTAGTCCGAAATCGGGCCTCCCGCGTCTGCGGGGCTAATGCTGTAGGGAACAGAGTATGCGGTCGTGGGAGTGGTCGTTCCCTTTTCTAGGGCCGAGGCCACTGTGAGGAGTTTACCCACCGATCCGGGTTCGTAGGGCGCTTGGACTCCCATTACGGATTGAGGCTTCGAGGGGTTCGGTGTCGTAGACCCGGAGTCTGCAAGCACCAAGATTCGACCAGTCGAGACATCGGAAATCACGACGACACCCCAGTCCGCATTGTGCTTACGAACACGAGCATCCAGAGCGTCTTGAACCAAGTGCTGAAGATCTGCGTGGAGGGTCGTACGGACCGAACCACCGTCTTGAGGTTCCTTGGTGACCTTCTTCCCACCGGGCATCACCGCACCGTTGGGAGAGATCTCGTAAGCCTCTTCTCCGGAGGTTCCCTGCAAGAAATTATTGAAATAGGCCTCCAGGCCTGAGACGCCGTCTCCTTCAGCGTTGACGGCACCGACGATCGGTCCGGCTGTATTGCCATTGGGATAGGTCCGGTCAAAGACCGCTTCCCATTCAATACCGGTAATGTCGAGCTTGCGGATTTCGCGATAGGTGACCGCATCGACATTCTTTTTCAGATAGACATAGGTCGAATCCCCGAGCATCATGCCGCCCAGTTCTGCTTGGCTGATACCCAGGAGAGGAGAGAGCTGTTTCGCGGCCTCAGCCGGACCACGGCCGACAACATTGCCGTTGTCATCTTTATGCTCGTAGGTCGTAATCGCTTTCTGATTCACCGCAATGTGGTAGGCCTGAACCGAATCGGCCAGAACAACACCGTTGACGTCAAGAATTTCCCCGCGTTTTGCGCCAATTTCACTGACGGCAGTACGCACTCGCTCACCCTCGGAGGCAAGGGTCGGGCTTTGGAATACCTGAATAACGACGAGCTGGATAACACAGAACGCAAATCCCAAGAACAGAAAACCGGACATCCAGTTCGCACGATGAGGCGAAGTGTCTGGCGCCTTGAAAATGCGTTGCCACCAGCTCATCGCGCGGCTACACCACCCTCAACTTGGCCATCGGCCAAACGGATTGTTCCGAGCTTTCCAGCGTGCACCATTCCCTGTGCCTTCGCCGCCTTCTCAAGCTCGACGGGAGAAGCCTTCTCCTGAAGCTGCGTCTGCAGGGTCCACGATTGCGCCTCCAACTCGTTGAGCTGGATCTGGTATTCGCGAATCTGGTAGGAAGTTTGAGCCATGTGCGTATTGATCAGCATCGGCACAACAATGGCGATAGCAATCATCACCAAGGCAATAAAGGTCATCGGGATGACCGAGCGGCGAGGCTGATGAGACTTCACCACTGTGAGCAGTGGGCGTACGTCTTCACGTACGTATGCCGGACGAGAGGTCGCGCGTGCGCGCGCGGTGGCTCCGCTCATGGTCGTTCCTTCCAGGGGCGTATCATCTGTGCGCCGCGCAGCCGCACAGAAGCGGAACGCGGATTATGGGATTTTTCTGTGTCATCAGCCAGCTGCGCGCCACGTGTCAGTAGACGCAAGCGGGCTTGAAGTTCCTCTGGGATCATGGGCACGCCAGCAGGTGCCTGATCCGTGGCGCCGCGACGGAAGATGTCCTTCACCAGACGATCTTCAAGGGACTGGTAAGACTCGATAACGATTCGACCGCCAACGCGCAGGTGCGCAAGTGCGGCGGGAAGCGCGGCTTCGAGAATGGTCAGTTCGTCGTTGACGGCAATACGCAATGCTTGGAAGGTGCGCTTTGCGGGGTTCCCCCCTGTGCGGCGTGCCGGTGCGGGGATACAATCGCGAACGATCTGAGCCAGCTGCGAAGTACGCGTCAGAGGCTCGCTCTCTCGGGTTGCGACGATACGTCCAGCGATCTTCGAGGCGAACTTTTCTTCCCCGTAAACGCGAAGAATCCGCGTAATTTCCTCTTTCGAGGCCGAGGCCAAAAGTTGCGCCGCACTGATGCCGGTCTGGGGGTTCATTCGCATATCAAGCGGGGCATCATGCGAGTAAGAGAAGCCTCGGTCCTCTTGGTCCAATTGGAGCGAAGAGACACCCAGATCCATGAGGATCCCATCGACCATTCCAGAGGGGGCTTGCGCAGCAACCTCATCCATCTTGTCGTAAGTGGTGTGGAAGGCACGGAAACGCGGGCCAAAAGCCTCAAGGCGCTTCGATGCGAGGGCGATCGCCGAAGGATCTCGGTCGATACCGAAAACGATGAGCTCGGGGAAACGTGTGAGTGCTGCTTCCGTGTGTCCACCCATTCCGAGAGTCGCATCGATGAGAACAGCACCGGGAGCGTCAATTGCAGGCGCAAGCATGTCCAAGCACTCATTGAGGAGAACAGGAACATGCAGCTGCGCGGGATCGCGGTCGACAGACACTTCTGCCCTCCTTCTGTGTGATGGATGCCCGTCCATCCAGGTCCCCCACCGTGCTCTGCCATCGGGGAAGTGACGTCAGAACAACGGGAGGAGACCTGGAAGGGCGGACTAGAACATTCCTGGGATAATTTCGTTTTCAGTTTGCGAGAAGACGTCTTCCTGAACGGATAGGTAGTCATTCCATGCCTTCGAATTCCAGATCTCAGCGCGCGAACCCGCACCAATGACGGTGAGCTCACGATCAAGACCGGCATATTTACGCAGATTCGGTGGAAGGGTAATTCTTCCCTGTTTATCCGGAACTTCCTTATACGCACCCGAGAGCAACACGCGGATATAGTCGCGTGCCTGTTTAGAGGACAGTGGAGCCCGGCGAAGCTCAACCGTCATCTGCTCAAACTCTTGGGCAGGAAAGGCATAGATGCAGTGTTCTTGGCCTCGAGTGAGGACAATCCCACCTTCCATATCCTCTCGGAATCGGGCAGGGAGGATCACACGCCCCTTGTCGTCGAGCTTTGGCTCGTAGGTACCAAGGAACATCATTCACCACCTTCCCCTATGTGACATCTTCCCCCACTTTACTCCACGATTTACCAATTTGGTGCCATTTCGAAAGATACTTCATATGACTTTAGGGCAAAACCTACTTAATTCCAACGAAAATTTAAGGTGGAGGAAAGTGGGGGAAATTTTCAGCATTTCTCGTTAGGAATCTCAGAAATAGCGATTTTCTGCGGAAAATGAGTCTCCGCTCTGAACGATGGGGGAAAGTGGAGACTCGTCGGAAATCAGAAATGAAGGTTTACCCCGCGTCTTCGGGAGCAACAAAAAAATTCCCGGTGATGGTGTCACCGGTAATCAAAGT
>CALIEP010000251.1 GCA_938022345.1 uncultured Actinomyces sp. | reverse complement strand
GGGGGTCGTCGATTCACTCATGTTCACTCCTTATATGCCTACCACCGTAGGCCTAACAGTGAAACTATCACGGAGAAGCGACGAAAAAGAAAAAATACAAGTAAGGGTCGTCACGCCCGAGCGTCTTCAGCAAGGATTGCGCGCGCAAAAACCAGATCAATTGGTGTCGTAATCTTCAACGCGCGACCTTCACCGGCAACAATGCGAACGGGAATTCCCGCCTGCTGAGCAAGCCCGGCATCATCAGTAAGCGCTGTGGCTTCGCTATTCGCCGAGGCCACGGCACGCCGATGCAGCTCACGGATCACTTTCCAGGGGAAACCCTGCGGAGTCTGAACGGCAACTAAAGCAGCGCGGTCAACCGTTGCGTCAACATAGCGCGCGCCCTGTGCTTGCCCTGCCGAGGCCTCGGGAACCTCACGGAAGCTCTTCAGCGTATCCGCCACCGCGAGGCCGGGGATCACCGCCTGCTCACCCGCGCGGACAGCATCAATCACGCGAGAAACTAGCTGAGGGGAAACCAAAGGGCGGGCTGCGTCATGAATCAAGACGGGGCTGTCATCACTCAAAGTGCCCGCTGTCTGAGCGAGCGCCTCGAGTCCTGCCGCGACGGAAGCCTGCCTTGACAGAGGGGAACCAGGAACAACTCGCACAATATCGCGAAATTCAGCAGTATCAAGAAGTGCCTGGAACTCATCAAAGCGATCTGGAGGCGCTGTTACAACAGCACAATCAACGCCACCGGAATGAAGGTTCCTGAGCGCATGCTCAACCAAAGGCATTCCGTCGAGGTCAACCAAAGCTTTCGGGCGATCTGAGCCCAAGCGCGTACCCGATCCGGCCGCAGTAATGACCGCGAAAACCTGAGCCGGGGATGTTGAGGTCACTCTTGTTCCGTGTCTTCTTCCGGGAGATCATCCGCGATTGCGAGGGACTCATCGTAGCCCTCAGCCAAGACCTCGTCGAGGCGCGCAGCCGCAGCGGTCTTATCGATATCGCGAGCAAGTGCAAGTTCAGAGCTGAGAATCTGGCGCGCCTTCGTCAGCATGCGCTTCTCTCCGGTGGAGAGCTTCTTCTGATCATCACGGCGAGTAAGATCTCGAACAACCTCAGCAACCTTGACGATATCGCCCGTCGCGATCTTCTCTTGGTTGGCTTTGAAACGACGCGACCAGTTTGTGGGCTCTTCAATGTAGGGAGCGCGCAAAACCGAGAGCACCGTTTCTAAACCGTCTTCGTCAACAACGTCGCGCACGCCGACAAGATCAACGTTTTCAGCGGGTACCTGAATGGTGAGGTCACCCTGGCTTACGCGCAGAGTCAAGTAGGTCTTCTCTTCGCCGCGAATAACGCGGGTGGAAATTTCCTCAATCTTCGCAGCGCCGTGGTGAGGATAAACAACGGTCTGACCGATCTCAAATGACATAGAAGAAACTCCTGCGCTTCAGCTGAACTGCGGTCTATATTCTATCAGTTCACGTACTTTCTGCGCCTTTGAATGGTGAACAGCTGTGCAAGGCCGCGCGTAGCACAAACGCGGCGGTCCCGAAATTCGGAACCGCCGCGTCTATTGCAGAAATTACTTACCTTGGTTGGCGACCGCAGCGATCTTCGCCTCGGCCTCGGGATCCAGGTAGGTGCCACCCTTCTTGACGGGCTTGAGGGTTTCCTCGTCAAGCTCGTACACCAGCGGAATGCCGGTGGGGATGTTGACGCCGGCGATGTCCTCG
>CALIEP010000250.1 GCA_938022345.1 uncultured Actinomyces sp. | reverse complement strand
GGTACGACGCTTCTTCTTGGCGTTGACAGAACGCTTAACACGTGCCATTTTCTAAATCTCCTTGTCGAAGGTGCCGGTCACTTGCCCAGCAGGGTACGGACGCGCTTGACGTCGGCGGTGGCCAGAACCTGGTCCGAGGCCAGACGACGGGTCTTGCGGGAGGACTTGTGCTCGAGGAGGTGGCGTGCGCCAGCCTGCTCGCGCATGATCTTGCCCTTTCCGGTGAGGCGGAAACGCTTCTTTGCACCGGAATGCGTCTTATTCTTCGGCATTATTTTGATCCTTCTTCTTCCGTACGGGGTTTAACCCCAACCTTCACTTCTTATGTGCATCTGCCTCTTGCGAGGCCACACGAGCTTGGTCCTTACTGGCGCGTTCTGCGCGCTTACCGCGGCGTTCTTCACGTTCAGCTTCGCGACGCTTGCGCTGCTCGTTGACCGCATCGGACTTGCGCTTCGTGGGCGCAAGAACCATGGTCATGTTGCGGCCGTCTTGGCGAGGCATCGATTCGACAGTGGCGAGTTCTCCAACTTCCTCAGCAAGACGCTGCAGGAGTCGGACGCCCGCTTCAGGTCGTGACTGTTCACGACCGCGGAACATAATCATGACCTTGACTTTGTCACCGGCGGAAAGGAAACGTTCAACGTGTCCCTTCTTCACCGAGAAGTCGTGGTCATCAATCTTCAGGCGGAAGCGAATCTCCTTGAGCTGCGTGTTCGCCTGATTACGGCGAGCATCGCGAGCCTTCTGGGCCGCTTCATACTTGTATTTTCCGTAGTCCATGAGTTTTGCAACCGGCGGCTTAGCGTCGGGTGCAACCTCAACCAGGTCGAGGCCCGCTTCTTCAGCAAGACGCAGTGCGTCTTCCACGCGGACAACACCAACCTGTTCTCCTCCGGGTCCCACGAGACGTACCTCGGGAACTCGAATCCGCTCATTGATGCGAGGCTCGCTAATGAGTGGCTCCTTCCACAGTCGTATCCGTGACACGAAAAATGCCTCCGTGCCACTGTGCGCACGAAGGCTTATCCCGGCAACAACATCCGTCCGGATGCTACCGTTTAACCCGATCCCCTGGCTCTACGTGGGCAACCCGAAAACTCGGGCGGGAATCAAGGTGGGAGAAACTCCGCTTGCACGATCGGGGCGAAATCCCCGATTGGTCGCTAATATCTTAGCAAATTCATGCACCAAGGGCGATATTCGATTGATGGCAATGCGATGGAATGACTCACATCCCCACCCATCGAGGAACCCATTGAATCTGGTCTGTAACGGCGCGCAGCCTAGGAAGAGCACTGAGCCCTTCAATGACTCCCTGGACTTTTTCTCGCAGCTCAGAGCGCGTAATGTCACCCTCATTCCTACGAACCTTCGACGCATCAATTTCAAGAATGATGCGACAGAGTTCCTGGCCGGCATATTCCACGTGGAGATCGCTCAGTGGCGAGAATTCCTGGCTTGCCTGCTGAAGTAGCAGATTCTTGAGGTCTCGATCTTTCCACGCAGGAAGCCAATGATCTCCCTGAGCCAGAGCCGCGGTTGCACTTCGAGGAACCACGATATCTGCGCTGTGGGGGTCAAAGACAACGCGCCCTGCGCTTTCAACCAAAGCGACCAGTGCAACTCGCTTGAAAGGAAGTCCAATGGGACGCGAGCTCGGATCAAAATCCGAAAGTGATGCAGAAGAGCTAAACGCAGCAATTGCTGGGCCCGCGGAGGTTTCAATCACGAGAAACCCAGCCGGATCATGCCCCAACTCCCCCGCGTGGACTCCAGTTACTCGAGGATCCTCTTCAACACGGATTGGGACAATCACACGCTCATCCTCAAGAGCATGGACCAGCTCTTCGAGTTGTTGCGCACTATCCTTAGGGCACTCAAGCGCATGCTGAGTTTTACTCAGTACCTGCCCGTGATCATCTCGGTTGTGCGTAGCCATCGAAAGACGCTGCGCCAAACGGTTCTTCTGTTCTTCGCCAATTGCCTCGGCCATCAGCGCTTCCTCAACCACGAGAAGGGGCCGCGGCGGCCTCCCTTTCCATCCGCTTGAATAGAATCGGGATAGTCAGAGGGAAGAGTGCGACCAAGCAATAGATCCTCGGTCGCCTGAGGCATTGCCCCCAGCAACAGCCCTGCCGGAATATCGTCCTCGCTACTTCCATTGACGTAGCGCTGCGCAGTGATCTGGCCCGACACACCGGGCTCCACACCATCGCCCTCAACCAGCCAGGACATAATCGCAACGGCACCATACTTCGACAGTCGCGAAATCACCGAGGCAATCCGATCAACTTCGGGTGGCATCGGGCGACGCCCCGTCAGAAGTACATTGAGTTCTTCTTCTTGAGTCGTCTGGGTCTGCACTCGCAACCACACCCCCGTCCACGGCTTCAAACGCACCACGGCCTCGTGAATACCGGAAAGAGCAAGCAGCGAGTGGAGGGCTTCGGCGGAAGGGATCGGCGCAAGTACTAGGGCGACGGAAAGCTTGCCCCCCTCAAGATGAAGCGATTAATCAACGGGGGTATCCAGCGTATCTCGTGTCGACGGCGCATCCTCCCCCGCGTCTTGTGGCAGATCCCCCTCGAGATCGGACTCCATGTCTGCGACTAGATCACGAAACTGCGCATCCAGATCCCGATTGTTGTCTTCAGACACAAGGGCCTCCACTTCGTGTTGGGTAACAGCGTTTATCGTATCGCGACATAGAGGCGTGTGATAATACAAAGCGAAAAACACGCCCTCAAGCACAGGAGCGCACATGCCTTCTATCCCCACTATCGATGTCCGCGGATCGATCCGACTAGGCCAATTCCTCAAGCGCGCTGGTCTGGTTGAGGATGGTGCAGAGGCACGCGACTTGATCCAGAGCGGTGACGTAAGTGTCAATGGCGAAGTTGAAACCCGCCGCGGGCATGCCCTAGAAGATGGCGAGCTCGTCGAGCTTCGCACGCCGCAGGGAGTCTTTGCCGCTAAAGTTCGCGTCGTCGACTAGCAGACGAGGCCTACGTCCTCACGTTGCGCCCCGTTTTCCTTCCCGAGGCCACGAGGCCCGCACGAGTGCGCGTCCTAGTGTGAGGTCAGCACTCCTTCAGCGCCAACAACCGCCTTTACGTGGCTAAAGAATGGCCCCGATTGGGTGACACGCAGAGAAGAATCCAATTCGACAATTGTCACGCGTCCGGGTTCACGCAGGTGCAAACGCACAGGTGAAGAGCCCGGGAAGGTCTCCAGTACTTCCTTCAACTCACGCAAAAGCTCAGGAGTGCAACGCGAGGCAGCCAGTTCCAAGTCAAGGGGAACATTCCCGTCTTCGCGCAGCTCGAGGATGTTCATCGACTGGCCATAAACTGATACCTGCTCATCGCGAGTGTTGACACGACCCTCAATCTGAACAACAAGGTCAGGAGCTAAGAAGGTTTGCACTGTCTCATAGGCGCGCGGGAAGAAGAGTACTTCGATCGAACCGCTCAGGTCTTCGATGGTTGCAATTGCCCACGGATTCCCCTGCTTAGTGACCTTGGTCTGCACCGAAGAAACCAAGCCTGCAATTTTGACAGTGCGATCGACCATGCTCTCATCGCCGCCAACAATCTGCGCAATTTCAACGTCTTGATGGCGTTCCAAGGCACCTTCAAGCCCGCGCAAAGGGTGGTCCGAAACGTAGAGCCCCAGCATCTCGCGTTCTTCGGCGAGCTTTTGCCGACGATCAAACTCAGGAAGATCCGGGATTTCAATTGCCAGAGAAGAACCTGAATCCTCCCCCATGCCCATTCCGCCAAAGAGGTCAAACTGTCCGATCGCTTCGTTACGCTTCACGTCAATCACCGCATCCACGGCCTCGTCACAGCGCGACAGAAGAGCGCGGCGCGTGTAACCCAGCGAGTCAAACGCACCTGCGCGCACAAGCGACTGGATCGTTCGCTTATTGCACACCACCTGAGGAACCTTGTCCAAGAAGTCTTGGAAGGTAGTGAACTTACCTTTCTCCTGACGCGTCTCGACGATCGCGTCGACGACGTTCGCGCCAACATTCTGAATAGCATTCAGACCAAAGCGAATGTCCTTACCATCAGGTGCAAAGGTGCCCATCGAAGCATTGACATCCGGGGGAAGAACAGTAATTCCCATATGGCGACACTCCGCCAAGTAGAGCGCACGCCTGTCCTTATTGTCCTTCGTCGAGGTCAAAAGGGCGGCCATGTACTCGGTGGGATAGTTTGCTTTGAGGTAGGCAGTCCAATACGACACCAAACCGTAAGCTGCAGAGTGGGCCTTGTTGAATGCGTAGGCCGAGAAGGGAACGACCACGTCCCACAGAGCCTTGATAGATTCTTCGGAATAGCCGTTATCAAGCATGCCCTGCCGGAAGCCCTTGAACTGTTGGTCCAGAACTTCCTTCTTCTTTTTACCCATGGCCTTACGCAAGATATCTGCTTGGCCAAGAGAATAGCCCGCAAGTTTCTGGGCAATCTGCATGACCTGCTCTTGATAAACAATCAGACCGTAGGTCGTTCCCAGAATGTCCTTCAAAGGCTCTGCGAGTTCGGGGTGGATCGGAGTGATCTCCTGGCGCCCATTCTTACGCAGCGCGTAGTTTGTGTGCGAATTTGCACCCATAGGACCGGGACGATAGAGGGCACCCACAGCGGAGATATCTTCGAAGTTATCCGGTTTCATCAGCTTGAGAAGGTCACGCATACCGCCACCATCAAGCTGGAAAACGCCCAAGGTATCGCCGCGGCCCAACAACTCATATGTTGCCGGATCATCTAGCGGGACATGGTCTAGATCGGGATCCTGCTTGCCATTGAGTTTGATGTTTTCAAGAGCATCAGAAATAACCGTCAGATTGCGCAGTCCCAAGAAGTCCATCTTGAGAAGCCCAAGACCTTCACAGGTCGGGTAGTCGAATTGGGTGATGATCGCTCCGTCTTGAGGGCGTTTCATGATGGGGATAATGTCCGTCAGCGTGTGCGATGACATGATCACCGCACATGCGTGGACGCCCCATTGGCGGGTCAGGCCTTCAAGCCCCAGTGCGTACTGAACAACCTCGTGGACGTCGGGGTTCTCTTCATAGTACTTACGGAACTCCGCAGCTTCGGCGTAGCGCTTATCCTTCTCATCGAAGATACCCGCAACCGAGATGTCCTTGCCCATGACCGAAGGAGGCAGCGCTTTCGTCAGCTGCTCCCCCACCTTGAAGTCGCGTCCCAAGATTCGAGCAGAATCTTTCAGGGCCTGCTTGGTCTTAATTCGACCGTAAGTGACCACCTGTGAAATGCGGTCTTCGCCGTACTTTCGTTTAACGTATTCGATGACCTCATCGCGACGACGTTCGTCAAAGTCAACGTCGAAGTCGGGCATTGAAATACGCTCAGGGTTCAAGAAACGTTCGAAGATCAGTCCATGGTTGAGCGGATTAAGCTCGGTGATCTTCATGGCGTAGGCGACCATGGACCCCGCACCCGAACCACGACCGGGTCCCACGCGGATTCCCTGACTTTTTGCCCAGTTGATGTAGTCGGCAACGGTGAGGAAGTAGCCCGGGAAGCCCATTTTGATGATGACGTCTTCCTCGTATTCAGCCTGCTTGCGTACATCATCCGGAATGCCTTTGGGGAAACGCTCCTGCAGGCCCTTTTCAACTTCTTTAATAAACCACGAGGTCTTATCTTCCCCTTCCGGAACAGGGAAGTCAGGCATGTACGAGGCGCCCTCGGCGGTGGTCCTGAAGTGGACATCGCATCGCTCTGCAATTTCCAGCGTCGAATTGCAGGCTTCTGGCAATTCCTTCCAGATCGAGCGCATCTCTTCGGAAGAACGAATGTAGTAACCGTCTCCATCGAACTTAAAGCGATCCGGATCAGAGATTCGCGAACCCGAGTTGATGCACAGCAGTGCGTCCTGAATTCCGCGGTCTTCCTTTTTGACGTAGTGTGCGTCATTTGTAGCGACCAGCGGTGCGTCCATGAGCTTGGCAAGTTCGAGGAGTTGTTTTTGCGTACGCCTCTCGAATTCAATTCCGTGGTCCATAACTTCCACGTAGAAATTCTCAGGCCCAAAAATGTCGCGCAGCTCTGCGGCCTCAGCCACGGCCTCGTCCCATTGGCCCAAACGCATGCGTGTTTGAACAGCACCCGAAGGGCAACCGGTGAAAACGATCAGTCCCTTGTGGAAGCGTTCAAGCAGTTCCTTATCGGCGCGGGGCCACTTACCGAATTGCCCATCGACCGAGGCGTAACTTCCCAAGCGGAAAAGGTTGTGCATTCCCTCTGTTGAGTAAGCAAGTAAGGTGAGATGGTTATACGAACCCGACGCTGATACGTCGTCAGCACGCTGCCAAGGCTCACCCCAAGTTACCTTTTGACGATCGAAACGTGAAGTACCCGGAGTGACATAGGCTTCCAAGCCAATGATGGGCTTGATACCAGCCTTTGTCGCTGCATCGTAAAACTCATAAGCACCGAAGAGGTAGCCGTGATCAGTCAGGCCAATTGCGGGCTGTCCCAACCTTGCAGCTTCTGCAACCATCGGCTTGATTCGTGCTGCTCCGTCGAGCATCGAGTATTCCGAGTGATTGTGCAGATGCACGAAAGAGTCCGCTGGTGCCATGGTGTCAGTCTAGTGTTTCTTGAGCCAGCACACTGGGCGAAGCGTGAAGCAAAATGCTTAGGCGTGACGCAAAATCTCCAAAGCGTGATTGAGGTAATCAGGGTAAGGGGCTCGTACCGTCACAGGAAGTTGAGTTCGCGGATGCGTAAATCCCAGCTCAACCGCGTGCAGCCACTGACGGTCCAAGCCCAACTGCTCCGCTTTCTTGGGGTCGGCTCCATAGAAGACGTCACCAACACAGGGGTGGCCGATAGCAGCCATATGCACACGAATCTGGTGAGTACGTCCGGTTTCCAGATGCACATCCACAAGCGCGGCACCCGGCATGAGCTCGAGGGTGTCGTAGTGCGTCACCGCGCGCTTTCCCCCGTCTATCACCGCCATACGCCATTCCCGCGAGGGGTGGCGTCCAATCGGAGCGTCAATCGTTCCCGAGGCCGGGTCTGGGTGTCCAGCAACCACCGCATGGTAGATCTTGCGGACAGTCCGTTCCTTGAAGGCGCGCTTCATCACCGAGTACGCGAGTTCGGACTTGGCAACCATCATTGCGCCCGAGGTTCCTACGTCCAGTCGATGAACAATTCCTTGGCGTTCAACTGGGCCATGAGTAGTGATTCGATATCCCGCTGCCGCGAGGTTGCCAACAACAGTAGGACCTGTCCAACCCGGACCGGAATGCGCTGCAACACCAACTGGCTTGTTGACGACGACAATATCGTCATCGTCGTAGAGGATATCCATTCCCACTACTGGAGTTACAGGAGTTTCCGGTTCGGGGATCGTAATTTCTAAAAGGTCGTTCTCTCCAAGCCTGTCCGATTTAGAGGCGTACGTACCGTTAATCGCCACGTTCCCGCGAAGGATGAGCTCACTACAACGTGAACGTGACAGACCGAGAATACGCGAAAGCGCTGCGTCGACGCGCTCTCCAACCAACGCATCGGGCACGGGCATCAAACGAGTATCGGACATATTCAGAGCACCGAGTGTTTGTTACCGGTAAAGCTTGCAATCAGCAGGATAACGACCGCGCAGACAATCCAAATATCGGCAACGTTACCAATGAACCAAGTCCCGTATCCTATGAAGTCGACGACGTGTCCACTTCCCCATCGGGGTTCCTGAATAAAACGATCAATTAAGTTACCGGCCGCACCGCCAAGGAGCAGAGCGCATCCGCTGGCAAGCAAGCGCGAGTCGACGCGTGGAAGATACATGACAATCGCAGTAACAACAACGCAGGCGATACAGGTGAAGATGATTGTCGTCTGCGAACCTAAGGAAAAGGCTGCTCCTGGATTCGCAGTGAGCTCCAGTCGAAGGAAGGATCCAAGGAGCGGGCGTTGCTGTCCATCACTCAGATTCTTCAGTGCCCAAAACTTTGAAGCCTGATCCGTTGCCAATGCGATTAAGGCAATGATGTACGCCCAAATGAGCATGCCGCGATTATTTTTCTTCACATAAAGAATTATGACGGTGGCGCCGCGAAGGCGCCACCGTCATAGAGATCTTGATCCGAAATTAGTTCTGAGTTCCAGCGTTCACTTCCTGAAGCAAACCTTCCAGGTGCTCGCGCAGATTTGCGCGGTACTCGGATTCGAAGGAACGCAGTTCGTTGATCTTGCCTTCGAGCAGTGCGCGCTCCTGATCCAGCTGAGAAAGAATGTTCTGGTGCTGGTTCTGTGCGTCAGCAATAATTTCGTCACGCTTTGCGTTTGCGTCGGAGATGATGCGATCGGCTTCTTCGCGACCATCACGGACGTACTCGTCGTGGACGCGCTGTGCCAGTGCAAGCATCGAGGTTGCCGACTCTGCGCTCTCGGGAGTAGCAGCAACTGCGGGGGCAGCAACAGCAGTCTCGGTGACGGAAGGCTCGGATACAACGGGCTCTTCAACGACAGGAGCAGCGGTCTCTTCTGCAGGCTTGTAGCTGGGGGCTTCGCCACCGGACAGCTCAGCGACACGACGCTCAGCAGCCTCAAGCTCTTCGCGCAGGTTCTGGTTCTCAGCCTGGAGAGTATAGATCGTGGAGACAACCTCATCGAGGAAGTCGTCAACCTCGACCTGGTCATATCCTTCACGGAACTTCACGATGTTGAAGGTTTTTTCCAACACATCTTCGGTTGTGAGCAGAGCCATTTGTTTACCTCTCGGTACTTGTTGTGTGACGCTCGTATGCTTGCGTCACCGGATCACCGATGAGGATGACCCGAACTACACACTGGAATAATAGCGGAACTAGCGTCACAATAACACCAATTTCCCCATATTTCACTTATTACTCAGGTGACATGCAACCGCGATAGACCCGAGGTCACTGCCAAACGCCAGAGCTAAAAGCCCAAGCTACGAACGAAAACCCCAAGGTTTTCAACAATGATCGTGGCCAAGAAGAGGATTATGAATCCCAGATCAATGGCAAGGTTCCCTCCAAAGCGCAGCGGAGGAATAATCCTGCGCAGGAAAGAAAGAGGAGGATCAGTGAGCACATAGACCAGATTCGCAATGGGCAGAATGAACCCTGACGGCCTCCACAGTGGAGAGAAGAAGCGAATCCAATCAAAAATCATGCGCGCGATCAACACGAGCATATACAGACCCGCAAGAAGAGCAATCGCTCCTCCCAACCACTGGGAGATCATAATCAGCGTCCAAAGAGCGACGTCGCCGAACGGTTCGAGCCGGTCACGTCGCCGGTTACCTCAACGCTGTGAGGCGAAAGAAGGAAAACGCGATCGGTGACGCGTTCGAATACGCCCTGAAGTCCATAGGTCAAGCCGACAGCGAAGTCAATGAAACGCTGCGCATCCTTATCTGAGACCTCAGAAAGATTCATGATGACGGGAACACCATCACGGTAGGGCTCGGCAATTGCCGGCGCATCGTTGTAGTTCAACGGACGCACGGTGACGATACGAGAAAGATCCGCCTGCTGAACGCTGCGGCGCTCCTCACGGTGAATGGGCGTGACATTCGACGCGGGGGTAATGTGAGCCACTTCTGTCTCCTCAACTTCTTCGGGAAGGAAGTCCAAGGTGCTCTCATCGACCTCTTCCGGGGTGTACCAACCCATGAATTGGCGTGCTTTTGCTCCGAAGCCTGACATCATGCTCTCCTCTATGTAACGGGACCTGAGCACAAGGTAATGCGCCGGAGCGATTCACACGCTTAAGAGTGTCGGCATGTCGCAATTACTGATGCAAAACGCCCACAAGCTGGGTCTCGACGATAGGAATGATATAAGGGATTTTCCAGAGTGCATTCATTGATCCACGAGGCCGTGATCCCGCGCTCCGCAGCCCAGGCCAATGCCGCACCGGGAAGATCCAGGGCATCAGTCCCCCATGATGTGCGCGAGACTATCGCGGGAGCAATAAGTGCACTCTGGTCTTTCATTGAAGTCGGGACTTCATAGCATCGGCCGCAGATAGACGGTCCAATAAGCATCTGAATATCAGCGGTGTCCACACCAAAAGAAGCAAAGACCTCACATGTTCGGTCAAGAATCCCTCCGAGGAATCCCACGCGTCCGGCGTGAACTGCTCCGATGACTCCGTTTCCACTACTCAGCAAGATCGGCATACAGTCTGCCGTCATCACAGCCAAGGCTGGAGCTTGCTCCCACTGACGTGAATCAATCACGACACCATCGCAGTCAAGGGGACCTATTTCCCCTTGATACTCCTGTGATGAAAGAGAGGCATTCGCAGGGGTAAGCGCCTCAACGTTCACCGAATGTGTCTGATTCATCCAAACAATTGGATGACCGATGAGCCTGGAAAGATCACGGCGACGCTCATGTACATGTTCCGCGATATCGCCGACGTGCGTCCCAAAGTTGTCCCAATATGGGTCGGTGCCCGCGCCGACTTCAGTGAAGTAAACGCGGGCACCGTGCAGGTCAGTGTGCTTCATCAGCGCAAGAAATCAGGAATATCCAAGACGTCCGAAGGCTGCTCCTCTTCGAAGACACGAGGCACTTCGAGGGAAGGAACTTCCTTCGACGAGTCTTCTTCGCTCTGGCGGGCAATCGGAATCTGGTTGGTGCGCGTCGGCAATTCAGGATCTGCGCGGTGAGCTGCGGTGTGAGCCGAGGCCACCTCCCCGATGCGGCGCTGAGGAGCTGCTGGAGCTTCGGTCTTTTCCTGACGAGCGTGAACCGGTCGAGGAGCCACGACGGGCTCATTTGCCGGAGAAGATTGGGATGCCACCTCGTCAAAGCCCGCCGCGATGACGGTCACGCGGATTTCGTCACCAAGGGAGTCGTCAATGACAGAACCGAAGATGATATTGGCCTCGGGGTGCGCGGCCTCGCGAACCAAGAGCGAAGACTGGTAGATCTCCTGCAAGCCCAGGTCGGAACCACCCTGGAAGAACATGAGGACGCCGTGTGCACCATCGATCGAGGCTTCAAGAAGCGGCGAGGAGATGGCGGACTCGACTGCTCGCAGAGCGCGATCTTCGCCGGTTGCCGAGCCAATACCCATGAGGGCGGAACCCGCGTCCTTCATTACGGACTTCACATCGTTGAAGTCCACGTTGATCAGACCGGGGGTAGTGATCAGTTCGGTAATACCTTGAACGCCAGAAAGCAGAACCTGATCGGCGGCACGGAAAGCTTCGAGTACCGAAATATTGGCATCTGAGATCTGAAGCAGACGATCGTTCGGAATGACGATCAGGGTGTCGACCTCTTCACGGAGCTTCTCAACACCAGCATCAGCCTGGGATGCGCGGCGGTTTCCTTCAAAGGAGAAGGGGCGTGTGACAACACCGACGGTCAGTGCACCTGCGGTGCGCGCAATCTTCGCAACAACGGGAGCAGCACCGGTTCCGGTACCGCCACCTTCACCTGCGGTCACGAAGACCATATCCGCGCCTTCAAGGGCCTCGGTAATTTCGTCAATATGGTCTTCGGCTGCCTGTCGACCCACTGCGGGGTCTGCTCCGGCACCGAGGCCATGGGTAAGGTAACGACCGATGTCCAACTTCGTCTCTGCATCGGACATCAGCAAAGCTTGCGCGTCGGTGTTCACAGCAATGAACTCAACGCCTTTCAAGCCAACTTCAATCATTCGATTGACGGCGTTAACACCGCCGCCACCAACTCCGACGACTTTGATAACCGCCAGATGATTCTGCGGTGCGACCATAACCTTGCCCTCTTTCTGCGCACCGACCTTAAACCTCAAGTAGAAGGTTGATGTTTGACCTGCGTGTAGACGGGAAGAAGGTAGGGGTAAGACCCCAATTCTTCAAGACAATTCGCGGGCGTGTCGCTTCTCTAAGTTAAGAAGTGACAGGATGCACTGGCGAGGACACATCATAGGTCCGTGCCTGACGCTGTGAAATCAAAACAGCCGCAACTTTTGCCTTGCGCTCGTTGTCCTTGGCTACTCCCCAATTGAGCGTTCGAGAGTTTGTCATGGTCATGGAGACAGTTTGGCCATCGTGAGTGATCATCGTGATTTTCGAGCGCAGATCATCCCCCATCGCGGTCCAAATCGCCGCGACATCAGCTGCAGCTTGTGCGCGCTGATCACCGTCGGGAAGGGTCGTTGGGGCCATTCCCTCGGGAGCCGTTGAGGCAGAAGAAACCGTTACGCCCTGGTCGTCGACCAAAGCCCACGAAGCACCCTCTTTCACCGCCAAAATCGCTTGCCGGGGACGGACCTGAACGATTAATCCGCGCGGCCAGGCACGCTGGACATGAGACTCACGAACCAAACGCACCTTCGCAATTTGCTCGTCGATCGCAGAAGTATTGAGGCGTGGAAGCGGAACAGAGGCAAAAGGTTCGATCGCGGCACGTACCTCGTTTTGAGTAGTCGTGTCCTCACCGAGTCCCTCGATCGACACCTGAGACATATCGAGAGCAAAAAGAGGCGAGAAGAAGACTCCCCATACCAAAGCACACACGACAATGACAGCGCCACAGGCGGAGGCGAGTCGCGTAAGGAGAAGACGTCGATGCGCATGCGTGCGTTCACGACGCCTCTCATTCAAATCAGCCGTTGCGCTCTCATCACTAGACCCCAAAATCGCAGCCGCATCCGATTGCCCCAATGGGCGGTTGAGCAGTTCTCCGCTACTGGGTGACTGTGCGCTTGCCTCGCGCCTCGCGCGACGCAACTCGCGATTTCGTTTCCTACGCGCAGCGCGTTCTGTCTCTTTTTTCTCCTCGTCCGACGAGGCCTGAGCTAAAGAGAGCGCAGGGCGATCCGAAATCGAGGCCTCGGGAGACGAAGGGACGGTATCGGAAGACGAGCCTTCCCCGGTTGCTTCCTCGGGCGCGACAAAGTCCTGCGAGGACTCAGAAGAGGCCTCAGGCGCAGAAGAAAAACGAGAACGACGGGGACGCGGGGGCTGCTTCACTGGCCGCTCCCCTGTTCCATGCGCTCCCACTCATCCAAAACATCGCCACCGGCCTGTGTAATTGAGCCCGCACCCATAGTGACTAAGATTCCGTCCTCGCCGAGCTCACGGGCAGCCATACGCGCAGCCTCGTGCATATCTGGAACGTAGTGTGCTCGAGACAGGTGCGAAGTAATAAGCTGCGAAGTCACGCCGGGCACCGTATCCTCACGCGCGCCGTAAATATCGCAGACGTAGACGTGATCCGCATGTGAAAGCGCCTGGGCGAAGCGCTCGGCAAAAGCCTGAGTACGCGAATACAGGTGCGGTTGGAAAACCACACTCACTTCCCCATCACCGGCCGCAGTACGAGCCTGCTGCAATGCTGCAGTGACCTCGGTGGGATGGTGTGCATAGTCATCAAACAGCCGGCGAGTGCCAACTTGCCCCTTGAACTCAAAGCGCCGAGAAGTTCCAGCGAATGCAGCCAGAGAGTGAGCCATAGTCTGTGCATCGGTTCCCAAGCGAACTCCTGCAATCCACGCCGCACAGGCATTGAGAAGATTGTGAATCCCAGGAACTGCCAGATGAATTTCGGCCTTCAAATTGCTCCAGGTGAGCAGCGCCGAAGCGGTATGGCCATCAGTATGAGCCTCTTCAATGATGACATCAGCGCTTGAGCCCAAGTCTGCGCTCTCATGACCGGAGCGCGCATAGGTCACGGTATCGATGCCCTGAGTTCGAGCATATCGGGCCAAACGGGCACTTCCACCATCTTCACCGCAGCACACCAGGGTTCCACCCGGGCGCAGACAGCCAACGAAATCAACGAAAACCTGCTCAAAAGCTTCGCGCGAACCATAGCGATCCAAGTGATCAGGCTCAACATTGGTGACAATCTCGATCCACGGAGTGTAGTTGAGGAAGGAACCATCGGATTCATCGGCTTCGGCAACGAAAACATCGCCGCTGCCCAAGTAAGCACCCGACTCCAGCTGAGGAATCACCCCACCGACCGCAATCGACGGATCCTCCCCGGCATCACGAAGGGCCATCGAAAGCATCGCTGAAGTCGTCGTCTTCCCGTGTGCTCCCGCAACTGCCACAAAACGCATACCGCTTGCAGCCAGAGCCAGAGCCTGTGAACGGTGAATGACGCTTTGTCCACGTCGACGGGCCTCGGCCAGCTCCGGGTTGCTCTCACGCACCGCGGTGGACACAACAACTACCGCTTCAGTGGGAACATGAGCAGCATCATGACCGACAAAAACTTCAATTCCTGCATCACGGAGGTGATCAAGAATGGGAGATTCCTTCTGGTCAGAACCCGAAACCTCAA
>CALIEP010000249.1 GCA_938022345.1 uncultured Actinomyces sp. | reverse complement strand
CGCCGGGAACAAATTCCCACATCGATAGCGGGCCACCCCAGGTGAAGGGGGTGTAATAGCCGGGAGCAATTGCGCGAACATTCGCGCTACCACCCAAGGACAGAAGCGGAACGGGGCCGCGCAGGTCCATGTGCGCGAAAGGCAAACCGCTGGCTGTAGCGGAATTAACCCAGGTTGTCAGATCTTCGTTGGTATCGGTGACAACGCGCTGTGCGGAGTCAGCGAGGTCAGCGGGAACCAGGGCAAAGCCCAGGGGGCCGGCGACGATGAACCCACCGTTACCGCGAACTGCATGGCGGCCCAATTGCAGCATTCGAAAACTCTTTTCTCTATCGGGCGCGGCGCGCCGTTGTGACCGGAAGGGGTCGCACTGGGATACGTGGACGCACGCTCGCGCGTATGTCCCCATCGTAGCGGCTTCCCACAACCGATTGTGCACGGATAACAAGGGCAGTTGCGTTATCGCGCGTACCTGCAGCTAAGGCGTGGTCAACCAGGGCATTGGCAATTTCTTGCGGGGAAGCATTGTCGCTGACCGCGGCGAGGATGTCTTCGTTGCTCAGAACTCCGTGTACTCCATCGGAACAGACCAAGACAACGTCGCCTTCACACATGGGAGTGAGGACGTAGTCGGCCTGCGGAAGTTCCGGCATTGCGGCACCGAGTGCGCGAGTGATGACATTCGAGGGGGGAAGAACAAGGTCTGCGCCTGTGCGCTGCGCAAATTCTTTTGCTTCTTGAAGTGCCGAGTGGTCCGTCGTGAGCTGAACAATACTGCCGGCAGCAATGAGATAGGCACGAGAATCGCCAATATTAAAGGTCAGCCACTGCGGACCGTCTTGGTCGATGGTCAGGGTTCCGCACAGCGTAGTTCCCGGGGCAGCCGGGTCCTCCTTCTCCCCTAACGAGGCCACAGCCTCTGCGGCCGCACGGATCGCGCCTACCAGCTCGGCCGGGTTCGGGTCAATTGCGTCCAAGGCCTCGGGACTGAGAGCGTTAGAGAGCACTTCAAGAGCAGTTGTCGAGGCGAGTTCCCCTTCGGTGTTTCCGCCCATCCCGTCTGCAACCGCGAAGAGGGGTTCTTGCACCAGCCAAGAGTCTTGATTCGAGGAACGTACGGGGCCGATATCACTGGTCGCGCCCCACACGGTGCGGATCACGGTGCCGCAGAGCGGAAGGTCCACAGTTCAACCTCCTTTGACGTACGTTCTCTTTTACGCGAAAATAATCCCATATATGGAAGGGCTTGTGCACCTTTGAACGAAAACGCGTGTTTTCAGGTGCTAGGCGAGGTTGAGCTTCCCGGTTCCGGGTCGCACACGGGAGAAAGAGAGTTCCTATGGCCGTAGATGATGCCAATGTCGGCATGATTGAAGAGATGCTGAAATCGTCACAGGAAAATCTTGATGGTTCTCGAACCGATTTCTCACGCGAAGCTCCTGCCGAACTCTCCTCTCTCTGCTTGACCCAGACATCGTCAAAGTGGGGAGATGAGGAAGGACCTGTTTCAGCGCGCCAACAATACACAGAGTCCATCTCTGACATGCAGAAACAGGTTACTCAGTGCAATACGGACCTCATCGCCTTCCTGAGCGGTGTCACGAAGACCCGAGAGAACTTTTCAGAAAACGAGCTCTCAAGTGCCGAGGCAGTTACGTATCTCACTGATCAGATCCTTGACTCATATGACGAAGCATCGAAGGTTTCTGAAAACCAAACCCTCTCTGCTGCACTTACTCAGGGCTTGGCGCAAGGAGTCGTGTCTTTCTTCTCTGGGAAGGCGACTGTCGCAGACATTGCCCAACAGGCCGGAGTCACCTTACCTTCCGGCAACACGACTTCTGCTGCCAATACGACTTCTGCTGCGGCTACCCCCAGTCTCACGTATGCCCTCCTCAGCGGCGATACCACTCTCCCGCCTTTCCTTGCACCCACATGGACGGGGACACCGGGGGATCACTCAATTCCGACCTGCCATGCCCCTCCAACCGAGTCCTAAAGGTCTGCAGCCTACTTTTTCTTGACCGCTTCCTTCAGAAAGACATCTCATGGTTTCTATGCCTGCGTCACCTCTCTACGATCGGTTGACCAAAGTCTCCCAACTCGATTACTCCGACCCCGATGCTGGGATGATTTCAAAGGTTCAATCGCAAATCACCTCAATCCGGGAGTCGTGCACAACCTTCACGCAAAACACCGGACTCCAAGGTGCTACTCAAGCCGCAATGACACAGTGGATCGCTGATTTCCATGCAAAATTGGACGCCCTTGAGACTCGCCTGCAGACAGTAAGCACTGCGCACACCGAAGCCCGCGCTGCAATGACAACTGCCAAATCCACGCATGGAACGCTGAGCCCAGAGCTTCTTCACCCCTCTGATTACGCAGCCGCCCGGCATCTCGCTGGCGGAGAGCCCAATGCTGACGAGATACAGCGCGAGTACCTCGAGAACCTTACTGTTCAGCGCAATACGCAGCGTGAAGCTGCTGCTCAGGCAGCGCTGGACACCATGAACAGCGGCGTCCGCTCAGCCTCGTCTGGTTTTTCGCAAGAGGCAGCGGATGCGAATGCTGCAAAGAATTCCGGTGGCGCACCCGACAACAATGGTTCGGCTGGGAACAACGGTCCTGCTGGACGAGGCCCGTCAGGTCGCGGGGCTGCCCCGTCAGAAGCCTCCGGGGGCCCCATTGCTGGAGTGACCACCCTTCCCTCAGTCTCCCCCTCTTCCTCCGTTTTGGCGGGAGTGGACGTGACGACCATGCCTGTCGGCGGGTACATGACTGCGGATGGCCCTGTTGGCGGCCATATCCCCGCTCCCGTCACCGATGCCAATGATCCCCGTTGGCGTGATGATTACGATCCTTTCGGGCAGTCATCTCGTTCGAAGAACTTGGCTATCACGGGTGGCGCTCTTTCAACGGGCGGCGTTCTGGCCGGCCTTGGTCGAATGTCAAGCATGACGACCTCCGTCGGAAGTTCCATGGGTGCTCTTGCTTCTCGTGCTGCCTCGTCCCAGTTCGGGACGGTCCCGGCGGGTGGCCAGCTTGCGCCGTCGACCAGTGCTCGACTGTCATCCTCGAACATGGTTTCGCGAGTGCTCAACGATTTCGAACGAGGCGCGCTGACTCCTCGCGGGACTGCACAGGCCGGAAACTGGGGTAACGCTGCTCGAGTTGCTAATGCTGGTGCTCCGCCGGCAACTGGTGCTGCTCGGACAGGTTCTGGTTTCCCGCGCGGAATCGGCGCTCCCGGTGCGACCGGTACTGCTGGTGCAGGTACTTCGGCTCAGGGCAGTGCTGCTTCAACGAACCGCGCTGCGACCATGTCAGCGCGCGCACGCGCTGCAGCAAGCATTCGTCCTGCCGGCGGTGCGACTACCGGTACGACGGGAGCAACCGGGGCAACAGGCTCGGCTGCGAGCGCCTCGAAGACTGGAACTGCCGGAGCAAAGGGCGCGGCTGGCAGCGCAAAGGGCGCGGCAGGCAGCGCGAAGGGCACTACCGGCAGCGC
>CALIEP010000248.1 GCA_938022345.1 uncultured Actinomyces sp. | reverse complement strand
AACTGACCGACGGCCTGGGCGCCGACGGCGTCGTCGAGGCGGTGGGCAACGAGGCATCGTTTGACCAAGCCCTGGGCTGCGTGCGCCCCGGTGGCCACCTGTCATTCGTGGGCGTTCCCCACGGCGTTTCCCTGGATATGGGTCGCATGTTCGGTGCCGAGGTGCACATGTTCGGCGGGCCTGCGGCCGTGCGCAAGTACTTGCCTACGATGATCGATCTCATCTACCGCGGCGAGATCAATCCGGGCGCCGTCTTCGACCTGGTCCTGCCGCTTGAGCAGGCTGCCGAAGGCTATGCCGCAATGGACGAGCGCCGCGCAACAAAGGTGATGTTGACACTCGAATCACCAGCTTCGTCAACTTTCAGTGCCCTGTCTTCAGTCAAGACAGGGCACTATACTTGCTTTATGCGTTCTTCACTCACTCCTTCTCCCAGAGATGAACATGTGGCGGCTCCGTGTGTACCCGGAGTGAAGGACGATCCCTGTGCAGAGTCACTGAACACCATTGATGGACGCCCTGAGTCCACAACGCATTCCCATGGTCACGATCATTCGCACGGACATGCTGCCTCTCGTAAAAGGCTTGCGATTGCGCTGGCAATTACAGCGACGGTTTTCATCGCAGAACTTGTTGCCGCTTTCTTCACGTCTTCTTTGTCTCTTGCGGCCGATGCCGGACATATGGCGGTTGATTCTGCGGGACTGGTCATCGCTTTTTTCGCGGCAACGCTTGCTTTGCGCCCTCGCGATAATCGCAGGACGTGGGGATGGGCGCGTTCAGAGGTTCTCGCCGCCACTTTCCAAGCGGGCATGTTGGTCATCATCAGTCTTTTGGTTGCGATCGAAGGCATTCAGCGCTTAGTCTCCCCCGTTGAGGTCCACGCAGCGCCCATGCTGTGGGTCGGGGTTTTGGGACTGGTCGCAAATGCGCTCTCTCTCATGGTGCTAATTGGCGGGAGCCACGCATCGCTCAATATGCGCGCTGCCGTTCTTGAAGTGGCAAACGACGCCTTGGGGTCCTTCGCCGTCATCATTGCTGCAATCGTTGAATTGATCGGCGGATGGAATCGCGCAGATGCCGTGGCCTCGATCTTCATCGCGCTCTTAATGGCTCCGCGAGCCTGCATGCTACTACTTCGCACTCTGCGAATTTTGATGGAAGAAGTGCCCGAGGAAATCGATCTTGCACAGGTCCGCCAGCACATGCTCTCGATTCCTTTGGTCGAGGAAGTCCATGACCTTCACGTGAGCTCAGTGGCTTCGAACCTCGTCACCGTCACCGCACATATTGAGGTTGCCGAGGCCGTCACCGCCAGCCAACGAGACCAGATCATTCACTCACTGAACGAATGCGCGATGCACCATTTCCCCGTTGAAATCGCGCACTCAACCTTCCAGGTCGAATCAATCTCTCACGCGCAACACGAGCATCTTCAGCACTAAAACCTTTTTCGGCTCTACACTTCGGCTTCTCCCAGGCTGCTCAGGGATAGACCCACACACGGCGCTGCGCACGCATAAGCGAGGGCCGCAGCCACTGCCTCGGCAATGACCACGGCCCCCAGACGCGTACTTATCGGTCCAATATCAGCGGTTCGCGCGGTAGAACTCGATGAGCGAACGAGTTGAGGAATCCTGTTGATCCAAGACCGTCTGATCGCCCTCGATTGCGGGAAGAATCTGCTTGGCCAAAACCTTGCCCAGCTCAACGCCCCACTGATCGAAGGAATCCAGTCCCCAGACCGCACCCTCAACGAAAGTGATGGGCTCGTAGAGGGCGATGAGCTGGCCGAGGACAGCGGGGGTCA
>CALIEP010000247.1 GCA_938022345.1 uncultured Actinomyces sp. | reverse complement strand
CCAGTGGAATCACTCCCTTGGCCAGATCGTCACCGCTCTCATCAACGCGGGCTTGCTAATCGATGAGCTTGAGGAAACCCCACGCGCTGCATGGTGCCCGTGGCCCGAGCTCATGGAACAAGATTCCACCGGAGGCTGGCACCTTCGCGAGCACCCCGAGCGCCTACCCCTTCAGTTCGCGATCACCGCACACAAAAACTGACAGTGCACACCCAGACTCAGCCACCCATATGTGCCGACACGGCGCCTTTCTTGAGGGTTCCTCGCACCATGATGCAGTGTCCGAAGAACATCTGATCATCGTCGAAATAGGCGGTGAATGAGCCGCCTGCGCTCATCGATATGCTGCTGAGCTCAATTCGCTGAGCAAAGCTCTCTTCTGTAATTTCTGGAGCCTCGTCGTCACCAGATTCCTGCCAATCGCTAGCGCTCGCGGTCAACGAACGCGCCGCGCAGTCACGCATGTCGCGGTCCCATTGTTCTTGGCTTGCGAGCAGACTCTTCATCGCTTTTCTGGCTTTCGTCCAGCTCGCCTTTTGAGTCGGGTTAACCTCCAGCGAAATGTCGATTGACGCGCCACGCCACTGAGCTTTCCCCTCAAAGATCCCCAGGGTCTTATCCAGGGTTAGCTCTCCTAGGGCCTCGTCATTCAAGATGATTGGCCTGCAGTATTCAGTCAGGATCTCTTCCAGCTCTGGACACGGAGGGTTCTCCTCACAAACCTCAACAACTCGAAACTGATTCTGCGAGGAAGCTGTAACAATCTCAGGTACTTCTTCGGGGATCTTCTTGCGTACCTTCACACGATAAATCGTCCGCTCTTTAAAGCGAGAAAATATATCTCCCGCATCATGGTCCTCATCAGTGGCGGGATAGACTAAGCGCCCTTCATTTGGGAACAAAGTACCGGTCTCGCACTCCACGTGCGCGAGAAAATCAACGGAGACTTCCCAAAATCCGTTCCTCTTGTTGGCTCCTTGTCCCTCAGCAAGGACAACAAGAATCTCGCGTTCGTCATCCTCAAAAGTGCGCTCCCACTCCGCTTGCGTCATGCGATTTTTCGCACGCATGTACTCAAGTAAATTCATGAGGGTTCCTTCCCCAAAAAAACACTTCCACCTGAAAGAGAATTCAAGCGAGAACTCAGCGGACTGAGCCTACAACTTCAGCCCACACACAATCCACAGGTACCGTAATTTCACCGTTCAAACCACTACAGTCTGACTAGAATGGGGTCCCTAACTGAAAACCTGCAGGGAACACCATCAAAGGAGATGGATGATGACGGGGAGAGAAAATCACAAGAGGCAAAAACTCGTTCCGATACACAACCAGATATTCCATCTTGAATCAGAAGGTATTCGTTTCGACCTTCACGGGAAAAGAGATGCTGAGCATTACCTCAGCACTAAGTGCGATTTCGGGTTAATACCCGACGCCGGCATTGGATGAAGAACCCGGTATTACAAGAGATCGTGACCGTGATTCTTCTCCATCATTTGCTCATTAGTGAAGGAAACTCTCGCTCCCGCGCAACCACCGAACTTAAAGCTGTATTTGATGACGTGAGTGCCAACTCCGACTTAATCAACACGAAAGACGCTGCACCTTCGTTTCTTGCCGCGTTGAGTTTTCTCAGAGAATTGACAGAGAGAGTCGGCCTGTTAAACTAGCAGACAGATAGCAAACCTTATGGTTTAGGGAGCGGGTCCGTGTTGACGGATTCGCTCCTATTTTTATCCCTAGCTCAAAGGCCCGGGAGCGCTCACCAGAGCGCTCCCGGGCCAACACGTTTAAACCAACGCGGAAAGTATTACTCCCACTCAACCATTCCCTTTATCCTAATCCATCTAAAATCTTTCCGATATCTCCATCAATGCAAATGCTTTTACCCTCAATTTTAACTACTCCGCAACTTCAAATTTTTCATTCTGTAGAAGGTTCCAAAACTGGGATTTATATATCTAATTCCTGTATTCTAATAGAGTTGCCATAAATATCTGTAATTTCACTTTTTTCTTCATCTGTAAGATCATCAATAAATATGCACCATTCATTGGGATACCCACCAACAAATTGCATTTTAGGCATTTCTATTTGCCCCGGTTCTGTAGCCCTTAGACACAATCTATTGTCGCCCCAAAATCGTGTAAGTGCTAATCGTTGCTTCCTGTATATAACATCCACACTTTTTATCTCCTACAAATTCACAATTTAGCATTATCTATTTTCTTCATATATAAACTAAGCAATTAGAGACAAATATCTATGTCACTCCCACTCGGTGGTTATAGTTTTGCCGTCTCGTCACTCCAGTTGCACCC
>CALIEP010000246.1 GCA_938022345.1 uncultured Actinomyces sp. | reverse complement strand
GCCCATGATGTCCACGCACAGTACGGAATCATCGGCGAGCGCAGCGATTCCGGTCGCTGCGCACAAAGAGCGTGCCTTGATCAAGGAGTTTTCGGCAAAAGTAGCGCCATCTTCAACGGGCTCAGCGACATCAAAGTCACTCATCCGCGCTACTCGGCCGGCTCCTTCGGGGAGGAGAGGAGCGATGATCGCCTCGAGTTCTGCAACCTTATGTGCATTTCCGGTCGCAAAAACCAGGCGAGGCGCATCTGCGCTGTGTACGGGGCTAACAGCGCGGCCTCGGAAGAAACGGTGACTCCCGGCTGCGCTGCCAAAGCGCGTGCCTGGAGGTCGCGAATCTGGGCATTTCCTGCAGTCGCCAAGTCTAGGAGCTCACCGAGTTCAGTACGGGAGAAGAGGGCGTGTTCAGCGGTTCCCTGAACCTCAACGAAAGACCCCGAACCAGTCTGGACAACGTTCATATCCGTCTGCGCGCGCACATCTTCAACGTAGGGAAGATCGAGCATGGGGGTGCCATCAATGATGCCGACGGAAATTGCACTTACCGAATCAGAGAGGACCTTCTCAGGAGAAGAAGCGGCGACGATCCCCTTCGAAATACCCCAAGAAATGGCCTCGTAAAGCGCAACATACGCGCCCGAAATGGAAGCGGTGCGGGTGCCGCCATCAGCTCGCAAAACATCGCAGTCAAGGACCAGCGTGTTCTCTCCGAGGGCCGTGATATCAACGATCGCGCGAAGCGAGCGGCCGATAAGACGTGAAATCTCGTGGGTGCGGCCGCCGATCTTTCCCTTGACGGATTCGCGCTGAGAGCGCTCGGAAGTGGCGCGCGGAAGCATTGAATACTCCGCGGTCACCCAGCCTTCTCCGCTGTAGCGCTTCCAACGGGGGACCCCCTCGGTTAAGGATGCAACGCACAGAACACGCGTGTTCCCGCATTCAATCAGTGCGGATCCTTCGCCGGTTCCTGCCCAGGAACGAGTAATGGACATGGGGCGAAGCTGAGAGGGAGTGCGCCCATCGGCGCGAAGCTGAGAAGTCGTCATGACTCCAGCCTAACGCTCATTTGCGTTGTGACTGAAGCGAAGGACAGCTACGGTTACATCATGCCCCATTTTGACACGGTTACTGGTCTTCCTTTCGCCAATGAACAGCTCTACTTTCCGCATGAACTGAGTGCATGGGCTCCGCGTATGGCGCACAGGGGTGGATACGAGGCCGCATGCGCTTCGTTAGCGCCCCACGCGCACTCTTTACGGGTTCTAGCAATGACGACTCAGGGCATGGTTGCGCTTACTTCCGATGAGAGCGCTCCGCGGCGAGCTGCAGATATCGGTCCTGCAGTTGAAGATGTGGAACGTGTGCTCTTCGGTGGGGTTGATTCTTCCGGCGTTGCGCGTTTTATCGCAATCTTTGACTCTGAAGAGGAATGGGGGGCGCTTGTTGAAGGAACTCACAAACCCGCGGCCACTAGCCTCACACCTGCGGATCCTCAATGGCTCTCTCTTCGCTATGAGGCGGCGCTCCTCGAAGCTGCTGACTGTTCATCATGCGCGCGTGCCCTAGCGCTTCTGCGTTGGCATGAGCGTACGCGTTATTGCTCAAGGTGTGGTGGAGACCTCCAACATGAAAACGGGGGAGAGGTTCAGCGCTGCATCCAATGTGATTGCCTCGAATATCCCAGGCAGGATCCCGCAGTGATCGTTGCTATCACCGATGCGGAAGATCGTTTGCTGCTTGCGCACAATCGCTCATGGAAACCGCGTTTCATGTCGCTCATTGCCGGATTTGTTGAGGCAGGAGAAGCTCCTGAGCATGCGGTAGTTCGGGAAGCAAAAGAAGAGGCCTCTTTGGACGTTCAAGAGGTCCGCTATGTAGCGACGCAGCCTTGGCCATTCCCACGTTCGGTCATGATTGGCTTTACCGGGAAAGTTTCTGGTACGCCAGATCCCTCTCCAGATATGGAAGAGGTAGATGCCATGAAATGGGTGACGCGCGCGGAACTTGTTGATGCGGTCAACAGCGGAAAATTGGAGATCCCGACCCATACCGCAATCGCTCGCATGATGATCGAGACTTGGTTGCATGCGGAAGATGATGCACTGTGAGCAGCGAAGATACAGAACGCGCTGAACGTCTTCTTGAAGCACTAGATCCCGACCAGCGGAGTGTCGCGCAATTCGTTTCTGGTCCAATGGCGGTGCTCGCAGGGGCCGGGACGGGTAAGACACGAGCGATTACCTATCGCATTGCCTATGGCGTTGCACGCGGTGTCTACGAACCGACAAATGTCTTGGCAGTGACCTTCACGAAGAGAGCTGCAGT
>CALIEP010000245.1 GCA_938022345.1 uncultured Actinomyces sp. | reverse complement strand
ACCTACGACCGCACTCCCGAAGACGATGATGCTCGGATTGTCAGTGTTGAGGATCTGGGGGTTATCGATGTTGTGCTTCCGCTTCTGCACGGTCCTTATGGTGAAGACGGAACTATCCAGGGTCTCTTCGAGATGGCGAATATGCGTTACGTCGGCTGTGGCGTGACGTCCAGCGCGGTTTCAATGGATAAGCACCTAACGAAGACTGTCCTTGCCGAGGCCGGGATTGCAGTTGGCCGATGGGAACTGGTGACCGAGAAGGAGTGGTCCCGCGATCCCCAGGAGGTGCGCTCGCGGATTGCGGCCCTGGGCTACCCGGTCTTCGTCAAACCCACTCGCGGTGGTTCCTCGGTTGGAATTTCACGCGTGGATTCCCCTGATCAGCTGGACCTTGCCATCAAGGAAGCAGCCGCAAATGACCCGCGAATTATCGTCGAGGCCATGGCATACGGCCGCGAGGTCGAGTGCGGTGTGCGCGTTCCTGCGGGCGGTGACTCGATGGCAGCACCCCTGGGTGAAATTGGTGTTCCTGAAGGTGAGTTCTACGACTACGCCCTGAAGTACGTTGATACTGATGCGATTTCGCTCATGTGCCCGGCGGATGTTCCAGAAGAAGATGCGGCTCGTATTCAAGAAACCGCACTCAAGGCTTTCGAGGCCTTGGAGTGTGAGGGCTTGGCCCGCGTCGATTTCTTCTATAACGATGAAACCCACGAGATTATCGTGAATGAAGTGAACACCATGCCGGGCTTTACTCGTTTGTCACTGTATCCGCGTGTGTGGGGCGAAGCTGGACTGAGCTACACCGAATTGGTGACCTCCCTGTTGGAGGAAGCCATGAGCCGTCCCTTGGGACTAAGGTAAGATATTTTTATGACGAAAAAACCCAAGGTTACCCTTGTCACCTCGGAGAATATGCCCGAACTTTTCTCCGATGAAAGCGGACTTCCCGACGCTCTTGCAGAGCGCGGAATGGACCCCCAGATTGCTATTTGGAATGATCCCACGGTCGATTGGGACGCAGCGGGGATCTGTGTGATCCGATCTGTTTCGGATTACGCAACGCAACGCCAGGAATTTATTAACTGGGCAAATTCAGTGCCGCGTCTGCTCAACCACGCGGATGTCATGGAGTGGAACACTGACAAGCACTACATGAAGGATTTGGAGGCCCTGGGGCTTCCTGTTATTCCTACGACGTGGCTTGAGCCCACGCACGGTTTTTCGAAGCATCAAGTTCACTCGCGCTTCCCGGCTCTGGGCGACTTCGTTGTGAAGCCTGCGGTTTCTTCGGGCGTGCGTGATATCGGCCGTTACACCGCTATCGATACCGCACAGCGTCAAGCGGCTTTGGCTCAAACCATGGAACTGCTTGATGACGGCCGTTCTGTGATGCTTCAGCGCTACCTTGAAGATATCGATGTCCACGGTGAGGTCTCGCTGGTCTTCTTCAATGGTCTGCTTTCCCACGCAGTTGAGAAGCGCGCGGTTTTGCACCCTTCTTCGGTCACCGATCCTTCCATGCACGAGGCCGTGGTGACCGCCCGTCCCGCAGATACCGCCACGTGGCAGTGGGGTGAGCAGATCCGTCAGGTCCTGCATGGGTACATGCGTTCGCGTTTGGGGCGCGATGAACTGCTCCTCTACAACCGTGTGGACTTGGTTCCCGACGGTGAGGGCTCCTTCCGAGTGATGGAGGTGTCCTTGGTGGACGCGGACCTCTACCTGGAAGCAACACCCGATGCGCTGGGTAACTTTGCTGATGCGATCTCTACCCGTGCCTTCTGGTGAGATATAAGAACTGCTTTTGGTGCTCCCTCGTTTCCCTGTGAAGCGGGGGAGGACGTCTATTCGTGGCAATCGCCACGCTTCGCTTTTCGATTTCTCACTTGGCGTGCCCAGATGTTAGAGTTTCTCCGTTGCGTTTTTCGCGGCGCTCAATGGTGGCTGTAGTTCAGTTGGTAGAGCACCTGGTTGTGGTCCAGGACGTCGCGGGTTCGAGTCCCGTCAGCCACCCGGTATAACCCTCAGGACCATAAGGTTCTGAGGGTTTTTCATATGTTTTGAGTGTTAGCTTGTGTGCAATGTGCGTGCGCAAGAGAGCTTCCCGCACGTGTCGTGTTGCAGGGGTGCTCAGCGCTGGGAGGACAACCAAAGGAGCCTAGGATGCCTCAAGTCCGTGCCTATGCCTGTGATGATGCGCGATCGCAGTATCACCCCATGATGATTGATATTCGTGAACCCGGAGTGGGTGAAGTACTTTTTGACATCAAATATGCGGGAATCTGTCACTCTGATATTCACACTGCACGCAGTGAGTGGGGACCGATTCCCTATCCCTTCGTCGGCGGGCATGAGATTGCTGGCGTTGTGACCAAAATTGGCGAAGGCGTCACCAAATTCAAGGTAGGGGACCGCATCGGTGTTGGATGTTTGCAGGGATCATGCAAGGAATGCGAGTACTGCACCGATGGCCACGAGCAGTTCTGTGACAATCCCCATGCCTATTGGACTTTTCTGGCGGGCCCAGATGGGAAGCCAACCTATGGTGGTTATGCCCAGGCAATGACAGTGCGTGAATACTTCGCCTGTCACGTACCAGATGCTGTGGCTTTGGAGTATGCTGCACCGCTGATGTGCGCCGGGATCACTATGTACTCACCGCTGCGGCGATGGGGTGCAGGTCCTTGAAAGACAGTTGCCATTGTCGGTATGGGCGGTTTGGGTCACATGGGCGTTCAGCTTGCCGCGGCAATGGGTGCAGAGGTTTCTGTGATCTCGCACGGTCGTTCAAAGGAAGCCGACGCACGTCAGTTTGGCGCCACCGCTTTCTATGCAACTGCAGAAGAAGGCACTATCGAATCTCTGGCCTCGTCTTTTGACCTTATTATCTGCACGGTGAGTGCGGATGATCTGGATTACCCGGGACTGATTCGTGCGCTCAAGCCTTTCGGTGTTTTTGTTGATGTCGGTCTGCCTGAGAACCCGATGGTGATCCCCATGCGAGCAGTGGTTAACGGAATTAAGGTTGTCGCGGGGTCGCAGATTGGTGGTATTGCTGAAACTCAGGAAATGCTGGAGTTCTGCGCCCAGCACAGCGTGCGTCCCGTGGTTGAAATCATCGACGGTGATTCCATTACCGAGGCCTATGACAAAGTTGTCGCCTCAAAGGTGCGCTACCGCTTCGTGATTGATACATCGACGTTCTAACACGCATTCTGGCCTAGCAATCCTCTGGGCAAGAATGCACAGCAAAACAAAAGGGGCCCCGGAAAACCGGGGCCCCTTTACTCTGAGCGGGTGACGGGAATCGAACCCGCACCATCAGCTTGGAAGGCTGAGGTTCTACCATTGAACTACACCCGCGTGCGGATCGATATTACCTGATTATTTCTGCGATTGCGAAATTTAGGGTGAAGTCCCGTATTATTGGACGCGCAGACATTCGTCTCACGGGGTGTAGCGCAGCTTGGTAGCGCATCTGCTTTGGGAGCAGAGGGTCGCAGGTTCAAATCCTGTCACCCCGACTTTTTATTGCCAACGCCGTTGTGGCCTCGTAGATGAAGCCACTTGAGCGGTAAGTGAAAGAACGCCGCGGTGGCGACGGTAGCCGGCGGAAAATGTGAAAGCGCACAGCCAGCTAGCAGCTTTGGCGTGAGCTGTTGTAGGCTAGTTCAGTTGAAATACGCGCATTTTGCGCCCAAGAAAAGACCTGGAGAATCCACGTGAAGAGCACTGTTGAGACCCTCGAGCCCACGAAGGTTCGTCTGACTGTTGAAATCCCCGTTGAGGAACTGAAGTCAGAGATGGACAAGGCGTACAAGAGCATCGCCAATCAGGTGTCCATTCCCGGCTTCCGTAAGGGTCACGTTCCCGCTCGCATCATCGACCAGCGTTTCGGCCGTGCAGCCGTCATCGAGCAGGTTGTGAATGAGGTTCTTCCCGGTCAGTACTCTGCTGCTGTTTACGAGAATGAACTGCGCCCCATGTCCCAGCCCGAGGTTGAGGTCACCGAGATCCCCTCGACCACCGGTGAGCTGACCGGCCAGCTGGTTTTCACCGCTCAGGTTGACGTCGTTCCCGCATTCGATCTCCCCGAATACGGCAAGGACACCGTCATCGAGGTTGATCCCGTTGAGGTTACTGACGAAGACGTTCAGGAAGAGCTTGATGCGCTGCGTGTACGTTTCGCATCCCTGAAGACCATCAAGCGTCAGGCCAAGACCGGTGACTTCGCTACCATCGATCTGGTTGCCACCATCAACGGTGAAGAGGTCGACTCCGTTTCTGACGTTTCCTACGAAATTGGCTCGGGCACCATGCTCGACGGCCAGGACACCGCACTGCGTAAGACCCACGCAGGTGACGTCGTCACCTTCACCTCGACCCTCAAGGGTGGCGAGCACGAAGGCGAAGAAGCAGAGGTTACCCTGACCGTAAAGTACGTCAAGGAGCGCGAGCTTCCCGAGGCCGACGACGATTTCGCTCAGATGGTTTCCGAGTTCGACCATCG
>CALIEP010000244.1 GCA_938022345.1 uncultured Actinomyces sp. | reverse complement strand
CGGGCGCGAAGTTCCCCCACGAATCTGTGGGATTTTCAGAACTAATCGGACCGATCGCATAGTGGCGTGCCCACTCGCTCTCCCAGTCAATGACAACTGCAGCGCGGGCACTCATGCGAGTCCCCGTAATAGGCGCCAAAAACTTTAGAGCTTGACCGGTGCTCACAACATCCGTCCAGATCGGCGAATCTTCGCCAGAGTGGGGCACCATCCCAGCATGGAAGGTTTCCGACCCCTTGGCGGATTGGCGCCATTGGAATTGGAGGATTCCATCCGCTCCGTGAGCGAGCCTTGCGATGGTCCACAAAAGGAACTGTCCGGGGCGCTTGGGAGAGTTTTGGGGTCGCCACTGCACCGCGCCGGGGCTCTGTTCCATCAGCAGCCAGGGAGCACCATCGCCGAGGCCGCGCATGACGTCACCCTGCCATGCGATGTCGTGTGCAGCCTGAGGATCTGCGGGGTCCGGGTAGGAATCATCAGCGATGATGTCACACAGTGGTGCCCACTTGCGGTAGTCGAGAAGCGGGAAGGTCCCCATAAAATTCGTCGTGATTGGTCGGTCCGAATAGCGACGAATCACTTCTCGTTCACGTTCCATCTGGGAACGCAGAGCGTAGTCACTAAAGCGACGCCAATCCAGCATTTGCCCGGGGTTGTAGAAGGTGGGCATTGCACGGGGAGGCTGAATTTCTTGGATATCCCTATAGGTTTGGGACCAAAATGCAGTTCCCCAGGCCCGATTGATCGCCTGAACATCCCCGTATTTCTCCACGAGCCAGCGTCGAAATGCCGCAGCGGACTCATCATCGAAGCTCTCCGCCGTGTGACAGGCGTATTCGTTCGAAATGTGCCACATGACGACGCCGGGATGGTCACCAAAACGGCGTGCCATGGCCTCGGTTAGCTCACAGGCTTTACGGCAAAAAAGCTCGCTTGAGGGGTTGTACTGCTGGCGCGAGCCAAATCCTAAACGCACGCCTCGAGAATCAACGGGAAGGGTTTGGGGGTAGCGCTGAGCCATCCACGCCGGAGGGGAAGCGGTCCCATTGGCCAAGTCCACGCCAATTCCAGCACTGTGGAGCTGATCAATGAGATCCGCCAACCACTCCAGATCGTAGTGACCTTCTTCGGGTTCAAGAGATGCACAGGAAAAGATCCCAAGGGAGATCAGATTGACGCCGGCACCGACCATCCGTTCGATATCGTGTCGGTTGGTTTCCTTATCCCACTGTTCGGGGTTCCAATCGCCGCCGTAGGCAATCGTGTCCATTAACCTTTCCTTCCCAGCACCTCGTGGTGGCTCGACAGCGGGCTGACTATCCCTTCACAGAGCCGGCAGCCAGGCCAGATTGCCAGTACTTCTGCAAGCCAAGGAATAGCACGATCAGAGGCAGAACGCCCAGAAGGGCACCCAGCATTACTGCTCCCTTTTGGGGAGCGAAGTAGCTCATCATGCCATACAAGCCCAGCGTGACGGGCTTGAGTTCTGGGGTGGAGACCATCATCAAGGGCAAGAGGAAGTTATTCCACGTTGCTACGAAGATGAAGAGGAAGATCGTGACCATTGCTGGGGCAAGCAGGCGAAGAACAATCGTGAAGAACACGCGCGCTTCGGATGCTCCATCGATTCGAGCTGCCTCAATGAGCTCCGTCGGGACAGAGGAATCTGCGTAGACGCGGCCGAGGAACACACCGAAGGGTGACACGCAGCTGGGGATCAAAATTGCCCAGACAGTGTCCGTCAATCCCATGTGATGGAATACCACGTAAAGCGGGATGGTGAGCAGGGCGACGGGCATCAGCAGTCCGGCCATGATCATGGCCATGGAGACATTGCGTCCGGGGAAGACGAACTTCGCCATCGCGTATCCCGCTGCCACGGAGATTAGCGTTCCAACGACTCCCGCGGTTGTTGAGTAGAAGAGCGAATTGAGCACCCAGCGCCAGAACAGACCTTGGGTCCATCCCATGAGCTTGGTGTAGTTATCTCCCAACTCGAAGTGTCCAAACCAGAAGCCATTGGTAGAGGCAAGATCGGCATTCGACTTCGTCGCCGAGAACATCACCCAGATGATGGGAAGGACGAAGTAGAGCATGGTGAAGGTCAGAGCGACGATCGTCATGATTCGTGCAAGCTTTGAGGGAGCTAGTGAACGCGGAGGCATTCCTTCAAGAGAGGGCGTGTACTGACGTCCATCGGGCAGCGTGCGCATGGTTGTACTCATCGGACAGTCTTCCTTTGCAAGAGCGCGTAGATCACGGCCAGCCCACCGGCGACCAGTGCCATGACGATTGAAATTGCCGAGGCCGGGCCGTCACCACCGGGAGAAATCTGGCCAAACATAGTGTTGTAAGCCATCATCATCGGCGTGTAGGCATTGCCCATCCACCTATTGGATGAGTACATCACCGCGGGCTCGTTGAAGAGCTGAATCGTGCCGATGATGGAGAGCAAGACTGCCAGGAGGGCAGCTCCGGAGACCATAGGGATCTTAATTTGGCGGACGATCTGCCACGAGGTCGCACCATCAAGACGGGCTGCCTCATAGAGTTCGTGAGGGATTGATTGAAGCGCTGCCAGGAAGATCAGCATGTTGTAACCGGTGTAGGTCCACGTCGTCATATTTGCCATCGAGGCAAGGATTGGTGCTCCAGGAGCTATGAAGTCGATAGGGATTCCAAAGGAATCGAAGAACTTCACGATCGGGGAAAGCTCGGGGGTGTAAATGTACAGCCACACCATGTCGGCAACAATGCCGGGGATCGCGAAGGGTAAGAAGTAGGTGAGGCGGAAGAAGCCGACCCGACGAATCAGGAATGAGTCCAAAACCAGCGCTAAAACCAATGCCGAGATGATCATGAAAGGGATCTGGAAGGCTGCATAGACAACCACCCGTCCCATACCGGTCCAGAAATCACCCGAAGCAATGACCATGGCGAAGTTTTCGAAGCCGACGAATTGATTTTCAAGTTCGCCGCCGCCGTACAGGCCTCCGCCGCTTGCAACCTGACGGAAGAAGGATTGGTAGATTGCCACACAAATCGGAACGGCAAAAACCAAGAGGAACATGATGAAGAAGGGGGCCATAAACGCCCACCCGGTACGCGCATCGTGCCGCTCTCTAATGCGCCGGTTTTGAGTCTGGGACTGCATCTATCAATCACCTTCGATTGTTCGCAGAATTATTGGGTTATATGTCGAAGAAAGAATACGTAAAGGGGTGTGGTTTCTCCGCGGAGAAACCACACCCCTCCGCGATGAGGGATTACTCGGCGACGGGGAGGTTTCCGTCCTTGAGTGCCTTCACGGACTGCTCCTGAGCAGCCTTGAAGATGTCGATGACCTTGCCGGAACCATCACCAGCTGCGGTAGCGGCCTTAGTCATCGGAGCGCCGACGCTCGAGAAGAAGGGGATGTACGGGAAGTCAGGTGCCAGGTTGGCGTTTGCCTTCGACAGTTCAGCGAAGACATCCTGTCCACCGTAGAACGCCTTGACCGCATCCGGGGTCTTCATGGTGCCGGTCGTGGTTGCAACGACCAGGCCCTGAGAGACCAGAGCGTCGACCTGGGTGTTCAGCCAGTTGTTGAACTCCATTGCACCCTTGGGGTTTGCGCAGCCCTTCATGACTGCAACGCCGGAACCACCGTCGGGACCGGTCAGCGCGCCCTTATCGAAATCGGGGAGCTGAGCAACTGCCCATTCGCCCTTATTGTCGGT
>CALIEP010000243.1 GCA_938022345.1 uncultured Actinomyces sp. | reverse complement strand
CCTGTAGTAGTCCGCTTCAAAACTACAGGAGATTAAACGCGGCCCCCAGAGCGACCAGGAGATTTGCCAAAGAGTGCAGCATCCAACTGGGAACCACAGAACCACCCGCCGCCTGTTCGTTCAACCACCCCATAATCCAGCCATTGATTCCAGTAAGGACCGTGATGGCGACAAGGCTCAATACGGGGAGATAGTTGATGAACAACAGCAAGTGAAGAAGAGCAAACACAATGGCTTGAATGGCGTTTCCGCAGGAAAAACCAAAGGACGCGCATAAACGCTTAGCTAAGAAACCACGGAAGAAAAGTTCCTCAGCCAAGCCGGTCTGAATAAAGGCGTAGAGAAGAATCGGGACGACTGCAAGAAGTACGGCACCGATAAATCGCGAGGTCGCCAGAGCGCCCCACACCGAGCTTGCAATCCGAAGAGATGCCAGCGATACAACGACCCAGCACGCCAAGGCAATGCCCAGTTGTTTCTGCGAAACACGCTGAACAGGACCGACTTTCCATGTCGGAACATAAAGACCAATCCAGGTCGCAAATTCCAGGCGACGTTTAGTTGTCACCGCCCACCAAATCGCTGGAATCAGCAGAGCAATTCCCAACTGAACGAAAGATGAAATAAAAGTCGCGAAGAGCATGAGTTTTCCTGTCACACAAGCAGATAACTCTCAAAGAATACAGCTGCGCCCGGGACTCACGTGAATGCGTCCCGGGCCGTATACCACTTATTAACCAGTTCTCTTTAACGCAAGGAGGTTCGCTTTTCAATCGAGCGCGATGCACACCCTGCTAGGAATAGTGCAAAGAGAGGGACCAAAATGCATGCGCCCATTCCCCAAACATTGGGGTGGCCATCGGTGCCTAAAGTCGCGCGATATGACGTCCACATGACCTCGGTACTGAAATGGCCGTCGGGAGTCATTGAGAAGGGCATGAAGAAGGTTCCAACTCCGCTCAAAACCTGGTCAACGATGTAGAGCAGGACTAATCCGATAGCCACCGCACCGAAGCCCATGTGGTTGAAGCGCCCTTCGGCTGCAAGAGTCATGACCGCACAGACCTGAGGAATCAGCGCAATACACGAAACGATCCAGGTAATAAACAAAACCACAAGCACCAGAGTCGAAAAAGGCGCAAATAGCGAACGCGGACCAGCAGTGTAGTCGGCGAGAGTGATGCCCTGACTCCATGCCGCCGCCCACGCAACTGCAATGCCTCCGCCGATGGCTAAGGCAAGTGCGATCAGGAATTCGATGATCATTCGACTAACCTTTGCCCAGTAGATCACGGCACCTGACACGGGCAGAGTCATGGTGAAGTACCCCTGTTGTCCATACAGAGTCTTCCAGTAGTCACTCATTCCACTGATCGCTGCTCCCACAGGAATCGCGACGCACATCAGGTAACCAAACATGGTCATCGTCCCGCTCAGTCCCGGGACTCCAGTTGCAACGACACCGACCGTCACAACAAGAATCGCAATGGCGGTCCCCATTTGACGAAGATCAGCGCGCAGTCGGCTACCGATTTCATAAGACAGCATTTTCCCGAACATCAGCGGTACTCCTTCCTGAAAATCGCGTCTAAAGAGTCCCCTCGGGTTGCACGCAGGTCGTCGGCGTCGCCTTGAAGAAGAACCTGTCCCTCTTTCATGAAGAGCGCATAGTCGACGAAATGCTCGATATCGGAAATCAGATGGGTTGACATGATGAGCAGCGACTCGGGATCAAACTCACGCAAAATACCCTCGAGAATAATGTCGCGAGTTGCTGGGTCTACTCCGCTGATCGGCTCATCCAACAAGAAGACCTTCGCTTTGCGCGCCATGATCAGGCTGATCTGGAGCTTCTCCCCCATACCCTTGCTCATCTCGCTGAGTGGCCGCCCCTCGGGTAGTTTAAAGAAATCAACCATGGTTCGCGCTCTTTCCGACTCAAAATCAGCAAAGAAACGCGAGTAGATGTTAATCGCACGCTCCACGGTCCATTCACCGTTAAGGAATGCTGCCGAAGGCAAGTAGGACACGATGGCTTTTGTATCGATTCCAGGTTTGTGCCCGTCGATGCTCACCTGACCTTGGTAATCATTCAATACGCCTGCGAGGATCTTGAGCAGCGTCGTTTTCCCACATCCGTTGGGACCCATCAGACCGACGATGTGCCCGGCATCCAGCGACAGCGAATAGTCCCGTAAAGCTGGCGTTTTCCGATAATGCTTCGTGAGGTGGTCCACGTTGACGAGGCCCTGCCCCGCACACCTCGACCGCTCAGTTTGTGTGGTCATGAGTTTGCCTCCTTGGCTACTTCTCCGTGACATCCCAACGTTGATCAATCAGAGCC
>CALIEP010000242.1 GCA_938022345.1 uncultured Actinomyces sp. | reverse complement strand
CTTCGAAACGATGAGACGGCCGGGGCCGGGGGTTGGAACATCGGACAAAGAAACCTTACCTAGCTTGAGTCGCTGCCCGCGAAACTCTGTATATGCACCTGGGCTGGGAATCACTGCGCGGATTCTCAGCCACGTCTGGCGGGCACTCTCATCAAAGGAGACGGCGCCATCTTTGGGCTCCAAGCGCCGAGCATAGCTGAGTTCCACACCCTCAGGGACAACTTGTGGTTGCGCAAGAGCTTGACCAGCTTCAATCGCATTCACCACATCAACAACTTGCTGAGCGCCTAAACGCGCCATTTCATCGAGGAGCTCACCACTGGTCTGATCGGCGATCTCAACCTTTTGGCGGGAGAAAACGGGACCCGTATCCAATCCCTCTTCTAGCTGGAAAACGCTGGATGCAGTTTCACTCAGTCCCGAAAGGATTGCCCACTGCACGGGAGCTGCACCGCGGAAGAAAGGAAGATCAGAGAAGTGAAGATTGAGCCAACCATGTGGAAGAGCTTCAAGCACACGCAGGGGAATCAAAGCGCCATAGGCAACGACTACTGCGATGTCAGCATTCCACGCACGAATGCGGTCTAAGGCCTCGTCACCTTTAAGAGAGGAGGTTTCGAAGAGATCGATTCCAGCTTCACGTGCACGCAGCGCAATGGGCGATGGCACTAGATGACGTCCTCGACCGCTCTTCGCTGGAGGACGAGTAATAACACCAATGACATCATGCGGTGACGAGATCAGGGCTTCAAGGGTCGGTAACGCCGGCTCGGGGGTACCTGCAAAAACAATACGCACGCTTATAGTGTATCGGCTTGTCTAGAACAGCTCAGGAGGATTCAAGGTGAGGCGCAGTGGATAGCGTTTACGAGCCGAACGCACACCATTGCGTTCGCGAAGTACTTGTGCAAGCCGAGGATAATCAGCTGTCGCGCAGCGAATTAGAGCGCGCCGGTCGTCCGGACGATGACCAATTTTTCCAACCGAAGGCGCATCGACAATACCGATTAACTCTGCTGGCAGATCCTGACAAAAAGCATTTACTTGGTCAAGAGGTCCGTCGATTGCAACGATTGATGCAGTTGGTGGGAAACGAAGAACCTTGCGCTCATCAAGAAGCTGCTGAATGTAGTCTTCGGGACTCCATCGAATAAGCGCCTGCGCAAGCGCGTGTTCAACCCCGGCAGAGACCCATATTCGACCGTGAGGACGGGCCAGTGCGCCGGCATTCAGCCACCTGCGCAACGCTTCTTCCGGCGCCCACATCTCAGGCCTCGAGGCAAGCGCTGCAGCCGAGGAGATAATGACCGCCGCGTAGCCATCCTTAGCTTTGGGCTCCACGCCAGGAGTCGCGACAACTATTCGAGCTTCGAGACCCACACTCAGGCGCGTTTCGCCATCCGCCCGGGCCACAGTGAGGGGGATTTGGGGGAAAGAACGACCGATTTCTTCACCGATGCGCTCAGAGCCAAGGCGCCACCATTTAAGGCTTGTCCCCTGGCATTTAAGGCACGACCAATTCTCGGTCTTTCGCTCACACCATGAACACACTATCGAATGGTAAGCCTATAAATGGAGCGGTACTGAGCAGTATTCGCAACGAGCAGGCCTTCCGCAGCGAGAACAACCGACAACAGGGATATATCCCGAATGCGCAGAAAGAACGAGAACGGGTCCTTCTTTCAATCCCGTACGAATACAGGAGAATGCATCCGGTGGCAGATAAGTAAATGCTGACTTTCCTTGCCGTTCTTGATCAAAAGAATCGGCCACGACAAAGCGCCCCGTCGATGCACGCAATACCTCGCGTTGCGGGGTAAGAGAAATCGCCCAAGACCGTTCGACAAGATACTGCGCTTTCACCGAGCGCGAATAACTTCCAACAGCAAGAGCAACATGTTCAAGATGCGAACGCGCAACCGCCACGTCCAATGCATCAGTGCGCGGAGCGTGCGCTTCACGAAGATGGTCATCCCCGTCGCCCCAGATAACAATCAATCCGAGATCCTTCATGGGAAGCCACACCGCCGAACGCGTTCCAACGATCGCGCGATGCACCCCCATCTTTGCCTGAAGGTACAAACGGTAGCGCTCACTGGCCGCCTGTTCCGCGCTGTAAACGGGGACCGAGACGTCAAAGATCGCGGACAAGGAGGAAGATAGCTCTCCGGCAACTCGAGAAGTCGGCACAACGATAAGAGCCGTCTTTCCAGCTTTCTGGACAGAAGAAATAAGGTGGGCGATCTCAAATTCTGATCGTCCTGGAATTGATGTCCATACGGCACGCGGGTACTCACCCTGACTGACGTGCCCGAGAAATGCATGGCCAAGTTCAAAAGCTTCCCAGGGATCTCCCTGGGTGACCTTCAACTGTGTAGATTCCGACTGCATTACTTCTGCCTCAACCCGTGCGCGTCTTTGAGGAACGGCGGTGCCTAAGACCGTAGAAGCGGTTGAGAGAAAACGCTTGCCCACGTATGCAGCTAATTCAAAAGTCTTCGGTGAAACGACTGAAATAGTCGAAATCACATCGATAATTTCGCGGATTGCCGCATCGATGTTACTGCGTTTTTCACACGAGACGACCCATCCAATCCTTTTTCGCCCCGCAAGGGGTACCTGCACGATAAATCCTGCTAGATCTGTCGATTCCCATTGGACGGGAACAAGATAGTCCAGCGGGTAATCAAGGTGTGGAAGATCGGAATCAACATAGACATGCGCAATCAACCGTGGTACGTCACGGTCTGATTCAAAACCCGGAAGGGGCAACGCATCCATCACCATACACCTAGTTCAACACACTGAACCGGCATTTGAAGACCGATTGAGCACCAAATAATCAATTACCGAAAAGTACCGAACCGTATCGCACAACGATCATCGCAAGAACAGCGGCAATAACGAGCACGACGAGCAGCAAGTCTCCACCGGCATTCATCACAGACCTCCACCATGCAGGTGCGGGGAGCACTCCCTGAGAAATGCATACTCGTGTAAGTCCAAACCAGACAAGCGTCGTCGTTATTGTGATGAGCAAACACCACGGACACAACACGTGAATAACGAAATACGACTGTGTGAAAAGCCAATATGCAAAAAACAGGCCGATGGTATAGAGAGCTTCAACACCCAGGTAATACCACTTCGGAAAACGTACCCCTGCAATGAGGGCGAAGGAAACGGTCAAAACTACGGCCTCGAAAAAAATTCCCAAAAAGGCATTCGGGAAACCAAGTACTCGAGCCTGTGGAGTGGCGGCAACCGCAGAACACGACAGAACCGAAGAGACGTCGCAGCTAAATGTCCGTCCCTGATCCGCCGCCAACTGCCATGCCTCAATCGAGAGGACAAAGTACGCGCACAGACCGATGATCCCCGAAACTGCCATTTCGATGGCGGTTCCGCGGTTTGTCGGGCGCGGGGCGCTGGTGGCAGCACTCATTGAAGAGTTTCCTGGAGTCGAGCCACGCGATCAGTCTGTTCCCAGGGGAAAACCGGACGACCAAAATGGCCATAAGCAGCGGTTTTCGCGTAAATCGGACGGAGAAGATCAAGGTCTTCGATGATTCCCGCAGGGCGAAGATCAAAGCACTGGGTGATGGCATCGGTAAGAACGTCATCGCTCACAGTTCCGGTACCAAAGGTCTCGACATAAAGCCCGACTGGATGCGCGCGACCGATTGCGTAGGCCAATTGAATCTCACAGCGTTTCGCATAGCCCGCCGCAACGATATTCTTTGCAATCCAACGCGCTGCATATGCGGCCGAACGGTCGACCTTTGACGGATCTTTACCAGAGAAGGCGCCGCCGCCGTGGCGGGCCATACCACCGTAAGTGTCAACAATAATCTTGCGTCCGGTCAAACCGGCATCACCAGCAGGGCCGCCGATAACAAAGCGCCCAGAAGGATTAACAAGAAGCTTCATCGTTTCGGTTGAAAGTCCCAAGCCCGTCTCTTCGAGTACAGGAGAAACAACCAGCTCACGCAACTGCTCTTCGAGTTCACTCATGCCAAGCTCAGGGTCGTGCTGAGTCGAAATCACAAGGGTATCGATATCGCGAGGAATGCCCTGCTCATCATAAGCAAGAGTGACCTGTGTCTTTCCATCAGGGCGAAGACCGTGAGCGAGTCCTTGATGGCGAACAGCAGCAAGACGCTCCGCTAGCTTGTGTGCAAGCCAAATTGGAGCAGGCATCAGATCAGGAGTTTCATCCGAAGCGTAACCAAACATCATGCCCTGGTCGCCCGCACCCTGAGACTCACGACGATCATCGTTTGAACCGTAACGCGTCTCCAAAGAATGATCAACGCCATCGGCGATATCACTACTTTGGGCACCAATAGACACGGAAACACCGCAGGAAGCACCGTCGAATCCCTTACGGGATGAGTCGTAACCAATCTCGAGGATCTGTTCGCGGACAATCTGCGGAATTTCAACATAAGCGTTGGTCGAAACCTCGCCGGCCACATGAACCAAACCGGTTGTCACCATTGTTTCCACAGCGACACGCGAATGTGGATCAGCCTCAAGTAGGGCGTCCAAAATCGAGTCAGAAATTCGGTCACAGACCTTATCGGGATGACCTTCTGTTACGGATTCAGAAGTAAAGTACTTACGCAATTTGCTCACGCCTCCATCGTATCGAACCGCTGTGAAATAAGATCAATGAGGATTCGAGCAACATCCGCCTTCGTCCCCCCGCCCTGTGTCACTACGGAGCCCTCTTGGTCTAGCACGTATACATAGTTGGGGACATCACCGAATCCAATATCGGCACCCACTGCATTCACAGCAAGATAGTCCGCACCTTTACGCTTGGCTTTCGCCGCCCCATAGGACAGCACGGTATCTTGATCACCGGTCTCAGCAGCAAACCCGAGGACCACACGAGGGCGGTGAGGAGCCGAATTCACGCTGCGCAGAACGTCGGTCGTTTCCGTGAGTTCGATCCGAGGCGGCGCTGATTCATTTTCTTCTTTTTTGATTTTCGAGGCCGAGGTCACCCGTGGGCGGTAGTCAGCAACCGCAGCCGCCATGACCAATGCATCAGTGTGCCCAAGATGAGACATCACAGAGTCGTAGACGTCTTGAGCGGAAGGGGCATCGATGACGCTGCACCCCTGAGGAATAAGGGCAGCCTCGATATTGGAAGTGATTAAAGTGACCTCAGCGCCGCGACTGAGGGCCTCGCGGGCGATCGCGATTCCCTGTCGACCAGTCGAGCGGTTACCGAGGAAGCGGACTGGATCAATTGCTTCACGGGTACCGCCAGCGGTTATCAGAATTTTCTTTCCCGCAAGGTCACCTGATGCACCAAATGCTCTGCGCACGTGGTACGCAATAACCTCAGGTTCGCTCATCCGGCCAGCCCCGTGGTCACCGGAAGCGAGATCACCATCTTCCGGGCCAACAATGACATAACCACGATTTCGAAGGCGGGTAATATTCTCCTGCGTTGCAGCAGCACGCCACATTTGCGTGTGCATGGCAGGTGCAATAACTACAGGGCAATCGCTGGCAAGAACAGTGGTTGTCAAAAGGTCATCGGCCTGACCATTCGCTATCCGAGCGATAACATCAGCGGTAGCGGGTGCAATAACAATAGCGGCACAACCCCGCGCTAACTCGACGTGGTCCGCTCCCCCACCATGAAATACATCAGTGTTCACGCTCTCGAGGGTGAGCCCTTCCCAGGTTGCTCGCCCAACGAACTCAAGTGAAGAAGGTGTTGGAACAACACGGACACGGTAGCCGTCTCTTTGAAGGATTCTCAGAAGGAAAACGGCTTTATATGCAGCAATGCCCGCTGACACACCGAGAACGATGTGAGCGGGCTGCTGATCAGGCTTGGGGTGCTGACTCAAGGGTCAACAGGCCTTCATCGATTTCGCGTAGTGCAATCGCCAAGGGCTTCTCGTCGACTTCAGTTTCTACAACAGGTCCGACGAACTGGATCATATTCTGTTCAAGCTGGATGTTGTAGGAGTTGATCTGGCGGGCACGACGGGCAGCAAAAATCACCAAGGCATACTTTGAATCGACGTGCTCCAGCAGATCGTCAATCGGCGGGTAGGTGATGCCTTCGGGCTGCGCAACAATTCCGGACATGCAAATCTCTCCTGATATAACTGGCAAGAACCGGCTTCTATTCTAGACCCATCACATGGGCTAGTTCATGGACAGCAAGCTCCAAATCATCATTAACGATGGTGACATCAAACTCATCTGCAGCCGCAAGCTCTACCTTTGCAGTACGCAAACGACGCTCTTGTTCAGCAGGGTCTTCGGTACCACGACCGACCAAGCGAGAAACAAGCACTTCCCATGAGGGCGGCGCGATGAAAACAAAGCGAGCGTCAGGAAGCGATTCACGAACTTGACGCACACCAGCTACATCGATTTCAAGGAGGAAAGGCACACCCCGTCGAACTGCATCATCTACTGGACCACGTGGTGTTCCGTAATGATATTTTCCGTGAACGAGTGCCCACTCCAGCATCTGTTTGGAATCAATGAGCTGGGCGAACTGATCCTCAGTCACAAAGTGGTAGTGCACTCCGTCGATTTCTCCCGGTCGCGGAGAACGCGTTGTCATCGAAACCGAGAGCTCAACTTCAGGAAATAGCTCACGCAAGCGCGCGATCACAGTTCCCTTACCAACAGCTGTGGGACCTGCAACGACAGTAACCGTAGATGAAGACATGCCTGTATGCTGCCACAGCTGGCTTAAAAGTTCAGCCGAAGCGACGAATTAACTCTTCTCGCTGCACCTGACCAAGACCCCGAACACGCCTTGAAGGCGCGATCTTGATCTCGTTCATCAATGCTTCCGCAGTACTTACACCGACTCGAGGCAGGGCTTCCAGTAAAGAACGCACTTTCATCTTCGCGATTGCATCATCTGTTGCAGCCATGTCGATGACTTCAGACAGAGTAATCTTTCGCGACTTGAGCGCATTCTTCACCTCAGCGCGCCGACGACGAGCGCGCGTCGCCTTCTCAAGAGCCTGGGCTCGCTGTTGCGGAGTCAGATCTGGCAGTGCCATCTCACTACGCTCCTTTTTCTAGATTCCCCTGACAGGAATAAGCATCGCACTATTTTGATAGTTTTTGGTGCAACTGCAACCGACGATGCGCGCAACACGGGCAAAAAGCGAGTGAGGATAGGTTCAAAAAACACCAATACTGAGGTGTGTTTAAGACTGTTTTTTCTCAGCAGGCGTTTCACTGCAGGGAAGCTCTTGCCAGCAATTTTGAAGGAGAAACTGCCTGTGACCTGCAGGGCGGGAAACTATCGGAGCATCGTGAAAACAAACTGAAATCCAAGCAGACGGCTATAGCAGGAATTTAAGAGAAGTGCGAGTGTGAAAAGTTGAAACAACTTCACCTACAGTCTTTTGTGTCAAACATCACACACTGACTGATGTGGTCGGAGTGTCATAAACGGGGGTGCCGACAGGCACCCCCGTTTATCACTCACGCATTTTCAGTATTCGTTGAGAAGATCATCCAGCTCTGTCAGTTCGTCAGCGCTGAGTTCTTCATCAGACTCATAACCGCTGTCGACCTCACTTGAGCGCCGAGACCATGAAGGAGACTCAATATCTTGACGTATTGCGTCGAGAATCGCATTCACAAAGCCAGCGGATTCTTCGGTTGAAATCGACTTAACGATTGAAATTGCCTCATCGATTGCGATAACCGGAGGTACTTCTTCGGAGTTGGACAGCATTTCCCAGATCGCGACTCGCAAGACCGCGCGGTCAACTGCGGGAATACGATCAAGGCCCGTACGAGCATGAGTATCAATCAAACGATCAATCCGATACAGCTCGTCGGCGACGCCTTCGATGATACGAATCGAATAATCCGGGAGCGGTGTCAGTGCCGCTGTAATAACCTTGCGTTCACGAAGGAGATCACGCAAGACAGTAGCATTACGCCCCATGCCGCGTTGATCTGCCTCGTAGACGACGTCAGCGGCACGCTTACGCGCCTTGGTACGAGAAGTGAACTGATGTTTGTGAGACATTATCAGTCAGTCACACGTCCGGAGTAGGAACCATCGCGGGTGTCAACCTTCACACGGGTCCCCTCTTCCATGAAGAGCGGAACCTGAATCTCGTAACCGGTTTCGAGCGTGGCGGGCTTCGTACCGGCCGAAGAACGGTCACCCTGCAAACCGGGCTCGGTGTGTGCAATCGTCAAAATCACCGTGGCGGGAAGCTCAATGAAGAGAACCGTACCGTCGTGCTGAGAAACAATCACATCCTGATTCTCAACCATGAAATGAGCAGCATCGCCAACAACTTCTGCGGGGACATTGATCTGCTCGTAGGTAGAGGAATCCATGAAGACGTAGTCGGTACCATCTTGGTAGAGGTAGGTCATGTCGCGGCGGTCAACCGTCGCAGTCTCGATCTTCATTCCCGCATTGAAAGTGCGGTCAACGATCTTGCCAGACAGAACATTCTTGATCTTAGTGCGCACGAATGCGGGGCCCTTCCCCGGCTTGACGTGCTGGAACTCTACAACCTGCCAGAGCTGGCCGTCGATCACCATAACGG
>CALIEP010000241.1 GCA_938022345.1 uncultured Actinomyces sp. | reverse complement strand
TGAAGTAGACAGTGGTCGAAAACGTTCCGATTAGTCGTCTGTAACAGGGCAGCACCTCTGGAGCTACGCTCGCAGTAGTATAAGGAATAGACACCCTCTTGGTAATCGGCCTCTTCGTGGGGAGCGGCAAAAACTCCGGCGTTGAAGACAATCCCAGCGTCAGCGGTAAAGCTCCCGTTCACTTTCATTCCCCAAGCGTCGTCAAGCGCCAGGGCTAAGCGATCGAGAAAGCTGCCACCAAGCTCTGCCTTCATTATCGAGGCTCACTTATCTCTTCTGGAGCCATTCGCTGAGCAGCGGCGCAGCGTCCGGACGCAAATAGCACTCCAACACCTCGAGCGGCGAATACTCAACCACGTGAGAAAGCCCCGCTAGCAACCAACGGTTTGCCCCCGCGCAGGGATAGAAGACACCGCGATCTGAACGAATCCCAGTGAACCCCGGATTATTTGCCGATGCCGATGGAACCATCGTCCATCCAGAACGGATTGGAGCGGTGTTGTACAACGCTAGCTTCTCGAAGCCCTGCGCAACTCGAAGTGCATTGCCCACGCGCAGAGTCAGACAGTGTTCGATCACTCTGACATCGTCAGATTGAAACTCGGGACCAATACGTGAACCGCGCTCGTGCGTGTAAAAGGAGTACGTATTGTCGTCGAAATACACGCCGAATGGTTCTGCTGCAGCAGAAGATGGGTAGACCACCAGGGACTTGCCTGGTTCTAGACTTCCCCTAACCTGATCCCCCCAGGCGGCACTCACCGCTTGAGCGAAACGCTCAACGAAGTCCAACAGGAACCTCCACACCCTGCAAAATACCCAAATCGAGGAGGTCTGCAACGCTCTTGGAGTTACCTTTCGCGTCGAGGATACGAAGCTGACGCGCACCGCCTGCCTCGCTTTGCCACGGCGCCGCAGTACCGTGCTCAATCTTCCAACCTTCAGGCATATTGGAAGGGTTGATTTGGTACTGGTAGTAGGGCTCATGGACGGATCCAGGCGCCAAAGCACGTTCCTCAAAGGTTGAGACATGGCCGTTTTCGACAGCCCCCAAATAACCGCCGCGAGGGTTACCAATGCGGTCCACAATGAGGCCGTGTTCAGCTGCATATTCTTCAGCAGTTGAATACTCTCGCACCCCATCCTTATAGCCATCGTCAGCGGGCCACTTAGTAGCTTCTGTCGCTACCCCATCCTCATCAACGTAGAAAATGCGATTGTCCCGATTCCATCCCTCATAATTGCGCGGAGTGCCATCGGGTGCATAACCACAGACATCATCGGGTTTCCTGACAAAATCAGCACCGGAGAGGCCCTCAATGCGTCCTTCCTGCATAACTGCGTCAGGAAGGCCGGGATCGCTGGTATCCTTCGGAGCGTCCCTCAGCAAATCCTCACGTGTACGCACCGAGGAGGGGTCAACCTCGACTGGCGAGCTGTAGTGTTCCCGAGGAGTCTCAGGAGTATGAGGCACATGGGGTTCACCGGACTTCAGGCCAGCAATCCCTTCTTTGATCTTCGACATGATCGAGGACACTGCTTAACGCCCGTGAGTGAACAAGTCTTTAAGCTTGCCCGCTGTAGCAATCAAATCCTTGACCGACTTCGCCAGTTTCGTCGCCCAGTTCTTCACGTGCATGACGATTTCGGGAATGAGCTTCGCCAAGGCAAGTCCGGCACTCAGGAATGCCTGCACAACCGCACTGATGAACGTTCCAACAATCTGCGCGATCGCGTCTCGCACCATCGAGTACACGATTTCAACGACAGATGAGAGGACTTTCATTCCCTCAGCAAGGGCGTGTGCACCCTTTGACGCGCCCGCGATCAAAACGCCGATTCCACCAGCTCGTTTCGCGAAGGATTCGGCTGCCTGGCCTCGTGAATACTGAGTGAAAGAGGTGACGTTTGTCTTCAGGCGCGTCGCGTTTTCTTCCAGAGCACAGGCCACGCTGCGCCACGAGTTTGCCTTTTGAAGGACATCGTCTTTATTTCCGGCGAGCTTTTGAAGCCATCCGCGAAGGGGCTGGCAGTGATCCATGATGATCGCTGCTCCCCACGACAAGGCGGTTCCCAGAGGATCGATGAAGGCTGATGCAGTGTCAGCAATCAGCGATGCAGTGCTCAAACCGCCCTGGACCCAGTTTCCTGAGCTCACTGCAGAAGAAATCCCTGCGATATCTTCAAGCGCGCCGCCTCCGGTGTACCAGGGATCTTCTCCTCCCTGTGCCGAGGCCGACGCCCCAGTTTGCCCTCCTGCGGGCTTTGTTGCGGTGGACCCTGGAGTGTGAGGAGCAGCCATCAGCGAGCACCTCCATTAGCCATCTCTCCGGTAGTTTGAACAGCGGAGATGTTGCCAGATTCCGTCTCTTGGAAGTTCGCATTGACCTTCTTCAATGCGGATGAGAGATCAGAGCAACCTTCCCCGGCTAGAGAGATTGCAGTTCCCATGATGTCCAGGAAGAGTTCGGCAATTGGGGTCACCAAGGGGGAAATCATCAGGCCAAAAGCATTAGAGCCGACACGCCCACCGCGGGCTTTACTGGCCAAAGACTTCACTTCCCCCGCTTGAGATGCGATGCGTCCTGCAAGAAGTGCAGCGTCACCTGGCTGCCAGGCTACTTCATTCATCTTTTCTCCTTAAATGACCTTCACTTGTCTCCGCCGTGGCGAAGCGCTCCCGCATCTAGACGACCATAATGATCGAATGCGGCATGAGCTCCAGCGTTTTCATCAGCGTGCTCTCGATGCGAGCCATAGGTTTTTACGAGCACTTGAGCTTCAATAGAGGAATCTCCATAAGCATCGACAGCAGCATCTGCTACGCGAGCACCGACATCTTGACGAGCATGTTTAAACGCCTCAAGGAAGGCGTGGCCAAGAGCCGGATGGTCAGGAACCTGAACCTCAATGGGAGTGCCCGAGGAATCAACGACGACGCGGACCGCGTGATCTTTTGATTCACCTTCGCCGCGGATATCCCTCATGCGTTCAACGAATTCGAAGGCGCCTGCTGCAGCTTTATTAGACTCATCGACTTGTGCGTCAATTGCTGCTAGCAGTTCATCAACACCGCCAAAGGCACCCTCGTCTGTACTACTGCTGTGGTGTTTACCAAATCCACCTAAGCCTGACGTATCTGCCATGTTTTTACGCTACATCCGCCGTCCCCCGGGGCGCAAAATTCATGGAGAAAAAGGGTCACTATGCGATCTGTAATAAGGTTCACATCGCCAGGTTTGTCAGCGATCCAATGCCCTCGATCTCGACTTCAACGCGTTCACCGGAATTCAGGCGACCTCCGGCAGGAGTGCCCGTTAGGATCACGTCACCGGGCAGTAGAGTGAAAATTCCCGACACATAGGACACGATCTGAGCGATTGAATATCCCATTTGCGAGGTGCTTCCACTCCCCCGTTCTTCCCCGTTAATGCGCAGCGTGATCTGGGCATTATCAGGGTCGAAAGAAGAACCGACCGTGATCCATGGACCAAGCGGGCACGCGGTATCCCAGCTTTTAGCGCGACCAAGCGCGCCGCCGTCCTCGCGTGCAGCATCCGCCGCGGTCAGGTCGTTCGCACAGGTATAGCCCAGCACCACCGAGGGAGCATCCTTAACGCTCACATCCTTGGCCAAGGTTTTAATGACCACCGCAAGCTCGGCCTCGTAAAAGACTTCTTGTCCCCAAGAAGGAAAGACGATCGGGTCATCGGGGCCGATCACCGTAGTGTTCGGCTTCAAGAAAACGCTGGGACGCGCAGGGGGATTGCTCGGAGCTGCGCCCGGAGCAGGGTAGTTCCCGCCCAGGCCAATAACCTTGGAACGAGGAATGACAGGTGAGAGAAGCCGTACTTAGTCCAGCTCAAAAATCTGGCCCGAGGGCTCAACGGGTGAAAAGAGCGGGTCACCCTTCAAGCCAACGATTCGAGTCGATTCATCCTCTAAAGCTCCGTAGTAAATCGAGCTTCCTTGAGAAAAACGAGCGATACGCATGACGACCTCCTTTGTGTCGCAAGTAGCCTATCGCGAAGTAGGCTCCCCATCCCACACATCGCCGGGAAGGTCGCCAGGAAGGAGCGGATTATCCTTCGCAACGAACACCGGATCAGCAATGCCACTCTTGCGCTGGGACTCATAATCGCGCAGCGCGCCCAAACCCCAAGGGGCAAGGACAATCAAAGCAACCAGGTTCGTCACCGTCATGATGGCCATTGCGATATCAACCGCGTTCCAGACCAGATCAAGGGTGGTCAGCGCACCGATGACGACCGAGGCCACGGAAATGATGCGTACCGCCCAGGTTGCAGCCTTGGACTTGACAACGAAAGACAGGTTGATCTCGGAGTAGACGTAAGCCGCAATGACGGAGGAGTAGGCAAGAACGAAGATCAGGATCGACATGGGCATGATGGTCCACTGTCCCAGTTGATCGGCAACCGCAAGGGTTGTCAGGTTCGCCGGATTTGCCTCGGGGTTGGACCAAACCTTCTCGCCGGCAATCAAGATGACGAAAGCAGTTGCAGTACACACGATGATCGTGTCAACGAAAACGCCCAGAGACTGGATGAGACCTTGGCGAACGGGGTGCGATACGGTCGCGGTTGCCGCAGCGTTGGGCGCGGTACCCTGACCGGCCTCGTTCGAGAAGAGACCACGCTTCGTACCGTTGATGACCGCGGCGAGGATTCCACCACCCAAGCCCGCAAGGGTCGGTTGCGGAGCGAAAGCCGCGGCGAAGATCTGACCGATGACAGCGCCGAACTTAGGCAGGTTCATTACGCAGATCACCGCAACCATGATGACGTAGACGGTGGCCATGATCGGCGCCATCCACTCGGTCACGCGAGCGACGGTCTTAATTCCGCCGAAGATCACCATTGCGGAGAACACAAAGAGAAGCGCAGCGATGACCAGGTGTGCGCTGGACAGGCCTCCCAATCCCGCGATCGGTTCACGGGCCGAGGGGCTCAAAGCGGAGAGGAGGGTCGAAGCAATGGCGTTGGATTGCACAGAAGTGATGACGAATGCGCAGGTCACAACGGTGATGATGGCGAAAATGCTGGCCAGAATCTTATTCTTCATACCGCGGGCAATGTAGTACGCGGGACCGCCGCGGAAGGTTCCGTCAGCGGAGCGAACCTTAAAGACCTGGGCGAGCGTGGCCTCGAAGAAGGCGGTCGCCATGCCGACGATGGCAACGACCCACATCCAGAAGATTGCACCCGGGCCACCCACGAGAAGAGCAACGGCCACGCCGAAAACGTTACCGACACCCACGCGCGCAGCCAGCGAGATCGTGAAGGCTTGGAAGGACGAAATTCCACCCTTTGCGCCACCTCGGGAGCCAGAGATCGATCGGATCATCTCGGGGAATTGGCGAATTTGCATGAATCGCGAGCGCAGAGTCAAGTACAGACCGGTTCCGATGAGGACCCACACTGTGATGTGCAGGGTGATCCAGTCAGCAATGTTTTGGATGGACTGTGCGAGGTTCGCCATTCGTTTCTCCAATACGTACGAGGCCGTGGTGCGCGGGCGCACCAGTGCGCGGTGGCCGATCGGGTGGTGTGTGCCCAGCAGTTTACAGGTATTTACGCATTTTCTTTGAACGCGGCCGAAAACTGGACGCAAATGAGGGGACGTCTGGGAAGATAGAAACATGAGCGCGCCATTGAATGAACTCCTCGATGATCTGGAAGATCGCGGTGTATTGACCGACGACGATGCCCTGTATGAGGCATTTTCATCGTGGGCTTCATCAACGGGGCGTCCCCTGTACCGTCACCAAGATGAGTCTTTAATTGAGATTTTGTCGGGAAACCACGTTATTGCGGCAACGCCCACGGGCTCTGGCAAGTCAATGATTGCTTTGGCTGCACATTTTGTGTCGATGGCACATGGTGGGCGCTCGTACTACACGGCGCCCCTGAAGGCGCTGGTGTCAGAGAAGTTCTTTGATTTAGTGGCGCTTTTTGGCGCTGAAAACGTCGGGATGGTGACGGGCGACGTGTCTTTGAACGCGGACGCTCCGATTATTTGCTGTACTGCGGAAATCTTGGCGAATCAGTCTTTGCGCGAGGGATCGACTTTAGACGCAGACATGATCGTCATGGACGAGTTCCATTTCTATGCTGATCCCCAGCGAGGCTGGGCTTGGCAGGTTCCACTCCTTGAACTCACGCGTCCTCAGTTCATTGCGATGAGCGCGACGCTTGGGGATACGACTGTTTTTCGCAAGCAATGGACGGATCGCACGGGACGACCGACAGTAGAAATTACCGATGCACAGCGTCCTGTTCCCTTGGAATACGACTATGTTGTTGACACCCTTCAGGACACGGTCGAGCGCCTTCTTTCAGAGGGACGTCACCCGATCTACATCGTTCACTTCTCACAAAAAGATGCGGTTGATACGGCCTCTGCTCTGAGTGATCGCAAGCTCATTTCTCCTGAAATTCGTTCGCAGATTTCACGTGAGATTTCCTCTGTGTCCTTTACAAAGGGTTTTGGGCAGACTTTGCGTGGCCTTCTTACTCACGGGATTGGGGTTCACCACGCGGGAATGCTGCCAAGGTATCGCCGACTTGTTGAGCGCCTCACCCAGCAGGGTTTGCTACCGGTTATCTGTGGAACTGACACACTTGGAGTCGGTATCAATGTCCCAATTCGCACGGTTTTGCTCACTTCCTTGGTGAAGTTTGACGGAAGCAAGATGCGTCATCTGCGTTCGCGTGAATTCCATCAGATTGCTGGGCGCGCGGGGCGCGCTGGTTTCGATACCGTTGGTTTTGTCCGAGTTCTGGCCCCCGAGCACGAAGTAGAGGCGGCCCGCGAGCGCGCCCGTTTAACGGCTGCTCAGGATGCGGCTCGTGATGAACGCGAGGCGAAGAAGGCAAAGAAGAAGGCGTCCAAGAAGCGCAGTGGTCCCAATGAAGGCCAGATCACCTGGTCGCGTTCGACTTTTGAGCGTCTGCGCGATGCTGCCC
>CALIEP010000240.1 GCA_938022345.1 uncultured Actinomyces sp. | reverse complement strand
AAGCCATGCGACGCCTTCCACGTCCAGATGGTTCGTCGGCTCATCCAAGCAGACAACATCTGAGGGCAGTGCAAGGACTCGCGCCAGATCAACGCGACGACGTTGTCCACCAGAAAGTGTTCCAACCTGAGCATGCAGGTCGATATCAGAGAGCAAACCAGCGTGAATATCGCGAATTGCGGGCTGCGAGGCCCATTCGTATTCTTCAAGTCCGGGGTGCACCGCATCCATCACGCGCGCGTCATCGTCAAGATGATCGCCCTGCTCAAGCATGACAATACGCAGGCCATCGCGGGTAATGATTCGACCATCGTCAGGCTGCTGTAGGCCGGCACCCAAACGCAGTAGCGTTGATTTTCCCGCTCCGTTGGGGCCAAGAATACCGATCCGAGAAGAGTCTTCGACGCTGATATCAACGTCCGCAAGTAATTGGCGTGAACCAGCAAGGGCTCCCAGTGATTGCGTCCCCAGTAAGTGGGCCACTCTTAGCTCTCCTCTTCTTCCACGATTGCCCCCACTGCCGGGCCGTAGGTCGGTAGGACTGCGCTGACTTCATTTATTGTTCGAAGAGCTTCAGCGAGTTCGTCGGCATGTTCCCTATTACGGGCAAGGACAGCAATGGTCGGCCCCGACCCCGAAAGCATCGCTGCGCAGGCACCCGCGTCCTTCGCCTCGTGAATCGTTGTTGCGAGTTCGGGGTACAAGTGTAGAGCTGGGGCAGTCAGGTCATTGCACAGCACTGAAGCAAGTGCGTCGGCACCTGCGCACAGTGCTTGCCTCTCCGTCTCACTCAGCTGTGCTGGAACGCCGCCTTGCTTCAGCTGATCAAGGGTCCGAAAAACCTCGGGGGTCGACAGGCCGTGGTGTGCACGCGCCATCACCCAGTAGTGACGCGGCCACAACGATTGATCCGGATCAAGCAAGGAGGTCAAGCGGTCCCCTCTCCCCTGCCCCAGAGTCATTCCGCCCATGATGCAGGCCGGTACATCTGCGCCCAAAGTACGGCCGATCTGGCAGAGCTGTTCAAGCGTCAATCCCAATCCCCACAGCTGATTGCAGGCAACCAGAGCAGCGGCGGCATCAGCGGAGCCACCAGCCATTCCTCCGGCTATCGGAATGCGTTTATCAACGTGAATACTCACCCCGGCAGCAGTCTGAGCCCAAGGACCGGCTGCAGCCAGTTTTTGAAGCGCACGTGCTGCGCGATATGCCAAATGGGTGGTGGGATCAAGATCTGCCATCGAAGCTGTTGCAGCCTCATCCACCGAACCATCGGCACCGTATGCCACCGTTTCAATGCGGATACCTGGGGACTTTGAGGTACGTACGGTCACGCTTTCACGAACATTCAGGCATTCAAAGACTGTCACCAGTTCGTGATATCCATCAGCATCCGGGGCACCCGCACGAAGGATGACATTAACCTTCCCGGGTGCCGATGCACGTACCTCACGCACGGGGCTGCTCCACCCCGCCTTGCTCGCTTTCCTGCGTTACTTGCCTCAAGTCTTCAGCAGCGCGACGCTCCTTCGCGTAACGATCCTGCTCGGGAAAAGGAATCTTGCCCTCAGCACGCATGTCAAGCAAAACTGAACCGAGACGCACGTAATCGTCAATCCCCAGCTTTTCGCCTCGGATCGAGGAATCTACGCCAGCGCGATCGCACAGCTCCTGCGCGGCCTCGGCACTGCCTGCCCAGTTCTTCAAAGCGGCGCGCAGGGTCTTCCGGCGCTGAGAAAATGCCGTATCGCAGACCTCGAAAGTGGCAAGACGCAAGGAGGTATCTCCGCGCGGAGTCTTCGAGCGCTGCAGCTCCACCAGCGCGGAATCGACATTGGGGACAGGCCAGAATACCGAACGCCCAATGGTTCCCGCGCGAGTCGCGGTACCGTACCACGCGGCCTTTACCGAAGGAACTCCGTAAGTACGCGAGCCCGGCTGAGCAGCCAGGCGATCGGCAACCTCGGCCTGAACCATTACCAATGCCGACTCCAAGGAGGGGAAGGACTCCAGCATGGAGAGCAGCAAGGGAACCGCAACATTGTAGGGAAGATTCGCCACCAGGTGCGTTGGTGCAGGCCAATCATCCTCAAAGTCTTCGAGGCCATTAATCTGAACGGCATCGCGATTGATCACGTGGAGGCGCTGCCCAGCCTCGGGCATCCGCTGCGCAACGGTCACGGGAATCGCACGAG
>CALIEP010000239.1 GCA_938022345.1 uncultured Actinomyces sp. | reverse complement strand
GGCAACCAGAATATTCGACCACTCCGTGAAGTAAGACAGGCATTCAATCATTCTCTGGCCGAACCCGGCCCAGCCAAAGGGAGCTCCACCGAACATCCCAGGCCGGGCCACGGCCTCGCGAGAATACCCGTCGATAGCGGTAATGACCAAGGTGAGGACCACACCAAGCCACGCGGCGATTGCCACAAGCGCATAGCCCCAACGGCCAGCGGTCGCCAGAGTCATCTGCTTTCCTCTCACTGGTCCTATGCCCAGTCGGGAAGAATACGCACGCCACCCTTATCTGCAGACGCGGCAAGCATTCCGTAGACCTTCAAGGCATCGGAAACGTGACGCGAACGAGGCTTGGAAGGCTTCCACGGAGTGGCCCCCTTTTCAGCGCGGCGACGCTCAAGTTCCTCATCGCTTACATTCACGCGAAGCAGACGCTTGTTGACGTCGATCTCGATCTCATCGCCCGTGCGAACCAAGCCGATCGCGCCGCCGGCAGCGGCCTCGGGAGAGATGTGACCGATCGAGATACCAGAAGTGCCGCCGGATAAACGACCATCAGTGATCAGTGCACACTTCTTACCCAAGCCCAGACCCTTCAGATACGAGGTCGGGTAAAGCATTTCCTGCATACCCGGCCCTCCCTTGGGGCCCTCGTAAGTGATGACGACGACGTCGCCTTCCTGAACCTTCTTGCTCAGAATCGATTCAACTGCCTCTTCTTGAGACTCCACAACGAAAGCACGGCCAACGAAGTGGAAGAGCGACTCATCGATACCCGCGCTCTTAATGACCGCGCCCTTCTCGGCGATGTTGCCGTACAGGACCGCAAGCCCGCCGTCCTTCGTGTATGCGTGCTCGACATCGCGAATGCACCCGTTCTCGGAATCCGTTTCCAAGGATTCGAAGAGGTTCGCAGTCGAGAAAGCGTGGGTCGTGCGCACGCCACCGGGCGCGGCGAGGTAGCGATGCTTGGCCTCGTCGCTCGCGCTGCCACTGCGGATATCCCACTGAGCAAGCCATTCCTCCAAGGAAGGAGCGTGGACGGAGTGAACATCACGCTGCAGCAGACCCGCGCGGTTGAGCTCGCAGAGGAGCGCGGGGATACCTCCGGCACGATGCACGTGCTCGATGTGGTAGGTCGTCGAGTTCGGGGCCACCTTGCACAGGCAAGGGACCCGGCGCGAAATCGCATCAATGTCGTCCAGAGTGAAATCAACCCCGGCCTCGTGAGCGATCGCAAGAATGTGAAGAACGGTGTTAGTGGAGCCGCCCATCGCAACGTCCAAGCTCATTGCGTTCTCAAAGGCGTGCTTGGTGGCGATGGAGCGCGGCAGAACCGAATCATCATCGTTGTCGTAGTAGGCGCGGCACATATCGACAATGCGGTGGCCAGCTTCCAAGAAGAGCTTCTTGCGCTAGACCTGCGTGGCCAGGGTCGTTCCGTTTCCGGGCAGTGCCAAGCCAATTGCCTCGTTCAAGCAGTTCATCGAGTTTGCAGTGAACATGCCCGCGCAGGACCCACAGGTAGGGCAGGCATTGGCCTCAACCTGAGCAAGCTGGGTATCCGAAACCGAATCATCCACGGCCATGACCATTGCGTCGATCAGGTCGAG
>CALIEP010000238.1 GCA_938022345.1 uncultured Actinomyces sp. | reverse complement strand
CCGGAGAAGTGATCGGACGCATGTGGGGAATGGACCCCGCACTCATCGCAGGTACCTTCGCCGGTTCAGTAACCAACACTCCCGCCCTGGCCGCCGCTGGCGAGGACTCGGGAAAGTTGGACCTTGCGACGGTCGGTTATTCGATTGCATACCTCTTCGGCGTCGTCGGGATGCTCATCGCTTCTGCAGCAGCTCTTTCTTATGGCAAGCGCGATAAAGATGCCCCCTCTCCCCTGGCCAACCGTACGATTCGCGTCGAACGCGGAGACCATCCCTGCATCGGCGATATCCACACAATGATGGGTTCAAAGGTGACCTTCTCGCGTCTGCGCCGAGGCGAAACCGGCCCCATCATGCGTCCTTCAATGAACGACACCCTTGACCAGGGCGACTTGGTGACCGTCGTTGGCCCGCGTGAGTTGGTTGCCCGAGTTGCAACTGAACTCGGTCACCCCTCGTCGCACTCCTTGATCGAAGACCGTGCCTACTTAGACTTCCGTCGCGTGACGATTTCTAACCCAAAGCTCGCCGGCCATACCGTTGAAGAACTGGGCCTGGCGGATAAGTACTCCGCAACAATTTCGCGCGTACGCCGAGGCGACGTCGATATGATCGCTGAACCCGGACTGATCCTTCAGCAGGGCGACCGCGTTCGTGTCGTTGCGCCCACCTCAAAGATGCGCGAGATTACGAAGTTCTTTGGTGACTCTGCACGAGGCCTCTCCGACCTAAACCCAATCGCCCTGGGTGTTGGCATGGCACTGGGCATTCTGATTGGCGAAATCCCGATCTTTACCCCAACCGGCGCTTACTTCTCGATCGGTTCAGCTGCTGGAACGTTGATCGTGGGCCTGATCTTCGGACGTCTCGGACGTATCGGTCCCTTCGTGACCGCAATGCCGTTCACGGCCGGTCAGGTTCTGGCAGAGTTCGGCCTTCTGGTCTTCCTTGCACAAGCGGGCGCTAACGCAGGTGGACAGATCGAAAAGGCATTCACCTCTGGCACCTGGCTTCAGATCCTGTTGTTGGGCATGATCATGACCTCGATCATGGCCATTGGCCTGTACGTCGTCATGCGCTGGTTGTTCAAGATGGGTGGAACGAAGCTCTCCGGTCTGCTCGCTGGCGCTCAAACACAACCTGCAGTACTTGCCTTCGCGAACTCGCGCACGAATATGGATCCGCGCGTTTCCTTGGGCTATGCGCTGGTCTACCCCGTTGCCATGATCGGCAAGATCCTCGTCGCACAGATCATGGTCGGCTTGTAATCGCTCCCCCACTGTGCTCCCCCTGCTGTTTCGAGCGCAGTCAATCACGCCACGCTCGAAACAGCGGCTCAGAGAACTAAAGTTTGGGCCCCGCACCACCAGGTGCGGGGCCCAAACCCTTGTCTCAGCGAAGACCTCAGTCACGCGGCTTTTCGCGCATTTCCCAGGTCTCGATGATGTCGCCTTCTTGAATGTCCTTGTAACCCAAGGTGATACCACATTCGTAGCCCTCGCGGACCTCGGTGACATCGTCCTTCTCGCGGCGAAGCGATGCGATCTCCAGGTTGTCTGCAACAACCACACCGTCGCGGACCAAGCGAGCCTTGGTTCCACGCTTGATGGTGCCATTTCGGACAATCGAACCTGCGATGTTGCCGAACTTGCCGGAGCGGAAGACCTGACGGATCTCCGCGCTGCCCAGTGCGACCTCTTCGTAGATCGGCTTGAGCATGCCCTTCATCGCGGCCTCGACATCGTCGATCGCCGAGTAGATGACGTTGTAGTACTTGATCTCGACGCCCTCGGCAT
>CALIEP010000237.1 GCA_938022345.1 uncultured Actinomyces sp. | reverse complement strand
GGACATTTGCATGTGTGTCCTGGTGGGGTGAATGAGACGATTCCGCGGAGTGGCCCTCGCCGTCGGGATGAACAACATCATCGAAGGCTGTCACCGAAAGGTCAGCAGAAATGGGAACCCATTGTGGCATTCCTTCACTGGGAATGTGCTGATCCTCGGTAGCCATGGTTTCCTCCTGAGGGGACGGTGCCACACCATTATGAACGCTTTGTCGTTCACGTGTAGGCTGCGCGGCCGAAAGCAGGTCACATACCGCGATCGGAAGGTGTAAACGCTTGAGCAGGGGACGAATACTGGTTGAAGATTCTTCGGAATTGATCACACGCATTGCGATCATGTACACGACGGTGACGATGATGGCCACCACGCCAAACTTCACGCCCGAAAGCAGCCAGCGCAGGATCTTTGAGGACAGGGTCGTGTAGATTCCCATGAGCCAAAGAGCGCCAAAACCGATACCGCCCGCGATGATCGCACACGCGACGTAGGTGAGGTAGGAGCGCGTGATTTCCGAGGAATTCACGTAGCTGTTGCGCTGTCCGACCCAGCGCATCGCAATCAAACCCTGAACGATTCTGCAGACAGTTTCGCCAAGAGCCGCACCGATTACCCACCAGCGCACGCCGGTTGCGAAGTAGATCGACCAACCGACAATGATCTGCAAGATCGTCGGAACAATGCCCATGAGGAAGACGGGCTTGGCGTCCTCGTAGGCAAAGAAGACGCGCTGGCTCATCAAAACGATGCCCGTTGAGGCCACACCGGGCATGAGGGAGACCAGGATCAGCGCGTAGGAAGAAATGAGTTCGGGGCGGGCGGTGTTCGTGACAACCAGCTGCATCATGGGAGCCGCGCCCGCCATGAAGATCGCAGCCGCAAGAACCGTCAGTGAGGTAATCAAGCGAATACCTGTGTGGTAGTGCTCGGCGACTTCCTGGTCATTGTCGTCGGCAACCGCGTAGTTCAATCGCGTGAAGATCGCGGTTGCAAGAGAAACAGTGATAACCGACTGCGGCAGCATGAAAATCAAGAAGGCTGCCGAATACCCCGCCAGGCCCGCGATGGGCATAGGGTTCTGGTTCAGGTAGTTATCCGCAATTGAAGCGATCGCGTTCGTCGAAAGAACCCCAACCTGAGACACACCCAAGGTTGCAAAGGTCCAACCCGCAACCTTTGAGGCAGAACCAAAAGACGTTCCGCGGAAGTGGAAATCAGGCTTGAAGGAGACTCCCGCGCGCCGCATGGGAATGAAGAGCACCAGAGCCTGGCAGACCACACCCAAAGTGGTTGTGATCGACAGCAGCCAGAACTGAGGGGACGTAAAGTCAGAAATAGCGAAATCTTCGTGGGCACCCCACAGAATGAGGAAAGCCACCAGGCCCGCGATTGCAATGATGTTGTTGAGTACCGGCGCCCACATGTAGGGACCGAAGACACCGCGAGCATTGAGCAGTTCGCCCAAGAGGTTGTACAGGCCGTAGAAGAAAATCTGCGGGAGACACAAGAATGCGAATGCAACGGCAAGTGAGCGAATGTCTTGGCTGTATCCCGGTGCCATGATGACGATGAGTACCGGTGCCAAGAGAGTTGAAACGAAGGCGACCAGGAACAAAATTGTTCCGGCCAGAGTAATGAGTCGGTTGATGTAGACCTGTCCCTCGTCGCGTTTGAGTGCACGCACGATCTGGGGAACCAGGACTGCATCGAAAACGCCCGATGCCAGCAGGTTGAAGATTGTGTTGGGAAGGGTATTTGCCGTTTGGAAAGCCGCGGAGACCGCGCCACCGGCAGACCCCAGGGCCGCCAAGAGCATGGCGGCTTTAATGAAGCCAAGGACTCGGGAAACCATTGTTCCCGAGGCCATCAGTACGCTGGCTCGAAGAAGTGAGCCGTTGCGGGCCTGGCTTTCACTCATTCTGATCCTCTACATCTGGCTTGGGTGAATCCGAGCTTTCCGGATGATCCGGGTGGCGCGGGGGACGTCCTGCATGAACAAAACCTCCGCTGGAAAGTGGAACGTTCACTGTGCCCTTTTTGACGCCGCCCATACCGGGAAGATGCGAAGATTCCTCGGTCTGCGAGGACTTCAAACGACGTCGAATGGTCCGAATGATGCCGCCAAGGAAGGCAATTCCGACAATGACGGTCATGACCGCGGTGGCTGCGTCTTCCCATCCCGCGCGCATTCGCACCAGGACTTTCTGGGAATCATCAAGAACAGCTCCGCTGGGTGTTGACACTTTATAGGTCACGCGAATATCACCCGAGCCAATTGCCGTGACTGGCACATCCACATTCGAGGAGGAATTCGCGGGGATCGTGGCCATCCCCGTGCTGGTCACGCGCAGGCGGGGGTCACTGGGAAGCAAAGTCACTTCGACATTAACTGGCCAGGGAAGTGAGTTACGTACGCGCACGGGGAAATTCGCGCTCTTGTTAATCAGATTGACTGCATTCGAGGATTCAACCGAGACGGAGGACCTAAATGCATCAAGTGCCTGCGTATTCGCAGTGATCGTTTGGCTTTGCTGGTCACCCGCATCCGCTTGGAGCGCACTGGCTACGGTCGAATTCAATTGAAGGCGTGCGGCATCAACATTCTCTGTGGCATCGGCCAAAGGAAGAGCGTTCGAGTATGCTCCGCTCAGTCCTGCCGTTTGTGAGCGCAGTGAGTCAGAAAAATGAGCCTCCTCGACGGGGTTACGTTCAATATCCGTGGCCTCGGAATCCACGAGTTCACTGAAACTGGTCCCCTTGACCCAGCGGTTATCAAGGATCGCACGAACACGTTCAATACGATTCTCATCCAGCGAAGATCCGCGCTGAAGCGGAACGAATAAGGTACGCGAGAAGTTTGGGCGCTCGCGGGTGATCATCGCAGTCAAAGCTGTCAGGAATTGCTGAGTATCCAGCTCATCATCAACGCTTTGCGCATCCCACGACAAAAGCTCACTGAGGTTGTCGATTGAGGCAAGAGCAGTGACCGTGTCCCCGGACTGAGCAGAGTCACCCGTGTGGGTCTGGCCGTCGGATAAGAGCTTGACCTTGGCCATCGAGGTGAAGTTCTGTTCTGAGCTTGGCGCTAGTTGCCCGGGAGGGGCAATCACGGTTGAAGCGTATTTGCTGTTGAGCGCTTGAGTACCCCAGCTTTGTGAGGCAGGCCAGGAAACGTTTGAGATCAGTGTTGGCCCGGAGCTGTCCTTATCTGACGAGGCCGAGCTTGAGTTCGGCGAGGCAGTGGCGCTCGGTGATTGCGAACTTTCGCTTGGGGAACTTGCATTTGAGGAAGAAGAAGCAGAGCTCGAGGGAGAAGTAGAGGCATTTGAGCGCGAGGAAGGTAGGAGAGCTTTGACCTTGCTGACGGAGGTTGGGACCGAGGCGCGCGATGAGACCAGGTAGTCCATGACCGCGTCATTGTTGAGCGTGGTTGCCAAGGAAAGGTCAGCGTCGTGGCTGGGCAGCGCAACCAATTCTTTCGTGCGCTCGAAGAAGGTTTGGATAAAGGCCGCGCGAGTATTGCGATCTGCCGTGATCTCGGCCTCGGAACGCACAGTCGGCGAGGGAGAGGCACTGGGTGAGGCGGAGGCCTCGGAAGAAGGAGAAGTCGAAGGAGAAGCGGCCGAAGAGGATACGGAAGGAAAAGCACGAGATGAACTTTGGTCCTCGGGGACCGTGAGCTCGCGGACCAAAGTATCTGAATCGGTCGCAAAAGTGACACCGGTCATCGATGCCGCGGACAGGATCGAATAGGAGTCAGTGGGGGTTTGCGGCGTCGATTCGGTCCATGGGAGTAGGACATTTGCGCGAGTGGGTTCAAGGGAATAACCCGAATCCCACACGAGGATTGAACGATCAGACCCGCGAGTTTCATCGCCTTCAACAACGATGGTGATTCCACGCGGTCCCCACTCGAAATCTGATCCGAAGGGAAGAGATTCAAATGGGATTGTGATGTGGAAGGTCTGCTCGGTGTGAGGAGCAATCGTTGCCTCGAGGGTGCCCGCATGAACACGCCGACCCTGCCAGCTCTGACCTGAAAGGTATGAGGAAAGTTCCGGTGCGGTCACGGGTGAATAGGTCTGGACGTAAGCATCCAGGGATGGGTTTGTGACGGGCTTATCTGACAGGTTTCGAACGACGCCCGATACCTGCAGGTTGTGCTGCGAGGTAATGACCCGTGGTTCCAGCCTATTGATTCGTACGTCAATTCCCGAGGCCTGACCCGCATCTCCCAATATCTGCGGTCGCGTTGTTGATTGGGGCGCGAGCCCAGAGAGCGACGCGAAGCGCGCAGAAGCTGAGGCCTGTGCTCTTTGGGTTCCCTGAATGTGCGCGGGCAGCGCTTGAGCGCTCGCGGGGGTGGTCCCCAGGAGCAGTGCGCTCAGAGGCAGAAGAGTCAGTGCGTATCGAGCTGCTGGCGGCTTGATCATGATGCATCCCGGTAGAGCAAGTCCAAAGCGATACCGACAATGCGCCTTTCATTGGGATAGGCCAGCTCATGAGTGAGGTCACGCAAGGGAACCCACGCGGCGTCTTCGGCCTCGTGATCGGGGTCGCCCTCGACGGTGATGGAGCCTGAGATGTAGCCCATTAAGTAGTGGTGAACGACCTTGTGGATCCGTCGGTCTGCACCTTAGAACCAGTAGTCGATCGATGCCAGGTGACGGATAATTCGCCCGTGGATTCCGGTCTCTTCGGCGACTTCGCGTAGAGCCGCTTCCTCGGGAGACTCACGGCCTTCAAGATGTCCCTTTGGGAGGCACCATTCGATCTTCCCCGACCGATTACGGCGAGCAATGATTGCCGCATAGGGCTGACCATCGCGAACATCGACAACGACGCCGCCCGCGGAGGTTTCGGAAGAAACGGGAAGGAAATGGGGTGTCGGCTGGACCGTGCGCAAAGAAGGATTGCGACGCGGAGGCCGGGGCACTCCGGGTCGCAAGGCTTCAGAAGGCACAGTCATACCTCCACTTTAGGCGGGATTGGGGCTCTTGGTCAGGTCGCACCATCGGTCAAGTGGGAATTACCGCAATTTTCGTGTGTCAGAAGGTCAATTGGTGCGACCTTCGGCGCATGTCAACCGAAGACGAGGCCGTGGTGCGGATGCATCAAAGATGTGGAAATCATGGCATGCTGGAGGGGATGAGTACAGAACTTTCGCGAACGATGGGTCAATCCCGCTCACATGCTCCCCTTCCCAGCGGTCTAGGCGAGGGTGATCTGGGTCTATTAATGGCTCAGGCGCAGCAGGCTTTTTCCCACCTTCCCAAGGAAATCCTCGAGCTCGGTGAAATTTTCGCCGAAGCTGGAGAGGAAATCAGCTTGGTCGGTGGACCGGTTCGCGATGCCTTCTTGGGACTCACTCCCCACGATTTTGATTGCACGACTTCTGCGCGTCCGGAGAAAACTGAAAAACTACTGGCGCAGTGGGGGAATGCAACCTGGGATATTGGCCGCGAATTCGGGACCATTGGTGGTCGCCGCGGAAAGCTGGTCGTTGAAGTCACGACCTACCGCACGGATTCGTATGAGGTTTGTTCGCGCAAGCCCGAGGTCGAGTATTGCGACACCCTGGAAGGCGATCTGACGCGGCGTGATTTCACCGTCAATGCGATGGCCATGCGATTGCCTCAGATGGCTCTGGTTGATCCCCACGATGGCCTTGGTGATTTAGCTTTGGGCCGTCTGCGTACCCCCGTCAGTGCTCTGCAGTCCTTTGATGACGATCCGCTGCGGATCATGCGTGCTGCGCGCTTCAGCGCCCAGCTGGGTATTGATGTAGATGAAGACGTCATGGATGCCATGGAGTCAATGGCCGGACGCCTTGAGATCGTTTCAGCTGAACGTATCCGCGCTGAACTTGAACGACTCGTCATTTCGCCGTGGCCAAGGCGCGGTTTGGAATTGATGGTCCACACCGGGGTTGCAGATATCGTCTTGCCTGAGCTGTCTGCTCTGGTGTCGACCGTTGATGAGCATCATCGTCACAAGGATGTTTACCAACATACGCTGACCGTTTTGGATCAAGCGATCGATTTGGAAACGGATGCTGACGGTCCTGTTCCCGGTCCGGATTTCATTTTACGTTTCGCGGCACTCATGCACGACGTGGGCAAACCGGCTACGCGTCGCTTTGAATCCAATGGCACGGTGTCATTCCATCACCATGAGTTAGTGGGAGCGAAGCTCACGCGTAAGCGGATGAAAGCCCTGCGTTTTGATAAGGCAACGATTGATGCCGTTTCAGAACTGGTTGCCCTGCACCTGCGTTTCCACGGCTACGGGGAAGCGAAATGGACGGATTCGGCAGTGCGTCGCTACGTTGCCGATGCGGGAGACCTTCTTGAGCGCCTGCATCGTTTGACGCGCGCTGATTGCACTACGCGTAACAAGCGCAAGGCCGCCTACTTGTCCGCTGCATATGACGACCTGGAAGAGCGTATTGCTGCTCTTCGCGCTCAAGAAGAACTCGACGCTATTCGCCCCGATCTTGATGGCGATCAGATCATGGAAATCCTTGGTCTGCGTCCTTCGAAGGCCGTGAAGATGGCCCGCGATTATCTTCTGGATCTTCGAATGGAACAGGGTCCTTTGGGAGAAGAAGCGGCGCGCGAGGCACTCCTTGCCTGGTGGGCATCTGATGAAGTTCGGCAGATCGCCGCGGAGTATCAAGCACAGCAGGAACGCTGGGAAGCAAAGGCGGCCGAAAAGAAGGCGCGCAAGCGTCGTTCTGCCAGCGAAAACTAAGCCGATCCGGAGCTTGCTTTAGGCAATACGCCCGCTTTCTGCGTAGGCTAGACACGATCACCTATGCTGAAAGGCTGGTTTTTCGTGGCACCTTCTAACGCAAACGACGACCGCGGACGTCGACCTCTTCCCTCGCGGGCCGAGGCCACTCGACGTCGGCTCGCAGAGCAGTCCCGTCGCGATGGAGAGGGAACGATTCCCAAGACTTCCGCATCCTCAACACCCTCCGCGCCCAAGCGGACGTCCGCGGCTGCACGGGTCTCAGGCGGGGCCTCGGCGCGCACAGGAAGTAGCAGTCAGGGCCGACGTACAGGCACCCAAGGCACTAGTTCCTCGTCGGCAAGTAGTGCGCGTAGGCGTCCAACTCGCCCGCAGAGCGATCGCGAGGCCTCGGCAGCAGCAAGCCGCGCGCGCGCAAAGAGAGGTCCGGCTAAGGGCGGCAAGGCAAATAAGGGGAAGAAAAAGCGGAGCCTGGGTGCACGTATCGGTCGTGGAATCCTCTTTACTTTCCTAGGGCTGATCATCGCGGGGCTGGGAACCTTCCTGGTTGCCTATGCCGCCTTGACGGTTCCCCAGGCTGATCAGGTTGCGCTCGCGCAGACCACAACTGTCTACTACTCCGATGGCACCACCGAAATGGGCCGGATGTCGCAGGTCAATAGGAAGATCATCGATTCATCGACCCTTCCGGACTATGTTGCGCATGCTGTTGTTGCCTCGGAAGACCGGACTTTCTATACGAACTCTGGTGTTGACCTTAAAGGTATTGGACGCGCACTGGTCAACAATATTAGGGGTGGGGCACGCCAGGGTGCATCGACCCTGACCCAGCAATATGTTGAGCGCTACTACGTTGGGGAAACGACCGGTTACGTGGGTAAGGCAAAAGAAGCAATTCTTGCCCTCAAGATCAACCGCGAACAGTCCAAAGACCAGATCATCGGCAACTACCTCAACACTATTTACTTCGGGCGTGGAGCCTACGGAATTGAGGCCGCATCCCAGGCTTACTTCGGGCATGACGCAAAGGACCTGACCCTTTCCGAGGCCGCGATGCTTGCCGGAATCATTCCCGCTCCTTCCGCGTGGGACCCGGCAGTTGATGAAGAGAAAGCGCGCTCGCGGTGGACTCGTGTCATCAATCTGATGGTCGAAGACGGGTGGATTTCCCAGGCCGATGCGAACGCGGCTGAATTCCCCAAGACCATTGATCCCGATACTTTGAGCGGGCCAACAATGGAAGGGCCGACCGGTTATCTCATGGAGCAGATCCGTACGGAACTTGCCCAAGAGGGTGGTTTCACGGCCGATCAGCTGGCAACCGGTGGATACCGAATCATTTCCACGATTGATAAGGAAAAGCAGGATCAGGCGGTTGAGGCTGCCGAGTACATGTACACGGTGCGTGGGTGGAATGAAGACTCCATGCACGTGGCTTTGACGTCATTGGATCCCGCTACCGGTGAAATCGTTGCCGAATACGGCGGCAAGGACTACCTCAAGCGTCAGCAAAATGGTGCAACGCAGGACATCATGGCTGCCGGTTCGACCTTTAAGCCCTTCGCCTTGGTTGCTCACGCTGAACAGGGCGGGTCGATCTACGATACCTATGATGGTTCGTCGCCGAAGACCTTCAGTGGATTGGCACGTCCGGTGAGTAATGATTCGGGTGTGTCCTGGGGCCGACAGCATCTGGTGAATGCAACGAAGAATTCGATCAACACGGTTTTCGTTGGGCTCAATCAGGAAGTTGGACCCGCAACGACCAAACAGGTTGCTGTTGAGCTGGGTATCCCCGAAGACACCAATGGCTTGGATGACTCCTTGCTGAATGTTCTGGGCTTCGCGGCGCCTCACAATATCGATCTGGCTCACGCTTATTCGACCATCGCTTCTGGCGGTCAGCGGACTACCCCGCACATCGTCCGCGAGGTTCAAAACTCTGATGGTTCGAAGGTTTTCCAGACCACCGTGAATCCGAAGCAGGTTTTCGATACGAAGACCATGTCAACGGTCCTTCCGGCGCTGCAGTCCGTGACCGCTTCGGGTGGTACAGCCGAGGCCGCCGCAGTTCTCAAGCAGGATACCGGCGGAAAGACGGGTACCTCGGAAGAACAGAAGACCGCACAGTTCGTTGGTTTTACTCCGAGCTTGGTCACTGCTGTGAGCATGTACCAGCTCGATGAGAATGGTAGCCCGGTGTCGCTGACAAATATTGGCGGTTTGGGCCAATTCCACGGTGGTGACTGGCCGGTAACCGTGTGGGTACGCTACATGAAGGCAGCGAGCGCAAACGATACGAAGCTTCACTTCGACTGGTATAAGCGTCAAACCGCGACTCCGGTGAATCCTGCACCGGTCGCGACGACCACGCCCACTCCGACTGAGGAAACACCAACGCCTACTCCCGAGGCGACCCAAGGAACCCCCGGTGTTGAGGTTCAGCCAACCGTCACTCCTTCCGCCCAAAACAATGGCGGCAATGGTGGAAACGGCGGCGGTTCTAACGGCGGACGCCCCGGTGGCGGTGGCGGTCCGGAGTAAAGCCTATTCGGCTTATACAAAAGCCGGGGCATCCCGAAAGGGATTGTCCCGGCTTTTGTATAAGCCTTGTCAGACTGTCACTTCACAGCCAGAACGCGAACCTTGAGGTTTGCGCGAACATCGGTGTGGAGGTTGACCGTCACGGTGTGGTCACCGGTGGTCTTGATCGGGTCGGTGATGATCACGCGACGACGATCGATGGTCTGGTTCAGCTGTTCCTTCACTGCGTCAGCAATCTGAGCGGCAGAGACGGAACCGAAGAGGCGTCCGTGTGCACCGACCTTGCTGTTCACGGTCACAACCGCGGCCTGCAGGGCGTCGCGCACGAGGCGTGCATCGTCGACGGAAGCGATCTCACGGCGGCGGCGAGCTGCTGCCATCTGATCGATCTGTGCCTGTGCACCCTTGGTCCACTTGGTGGCGAAGCCACGGGGAACCAGGTAGTTACGGGCGTATCCAGACTTGACCTCGACGACATCGCCTGCGGAACCGAGACGTTCCACATCGTGGGTGAGGATGAGCTTGGTAGTTGCCATTTTTCAGTCCTTCCCTTCGAATCAGCGGCCGGTAGAGGTGTAGGGCAGCAGAGCCATCTCACGCGCATTCTTGATGGCGCGAGCGATGCGACGCTGCTCCTGGACGGAGACACCGGTGACGCGGCGAGCGCGGATCTTGCCGCGGTCCGAGATGAACTTACGCAGCAGAGCGGTGTCCTTG
>CALIEP010000236.1 GCA_938022345.1 uncultured Actinomyces sp. | reverse complement strand
CATAGATGTCGAAGAATCGCTACGCAGACGTGGCCGTGGTTGCGGATTTGAAGCCCGCCTTGGCTGCCCTGAATGCTGCCCTTCCCGAGGCCTACGAGCGCTTGGGGCGCCCGGACCTTTCGGGATGGTGGCGTTACCTCAACCGTCTGCGTGAGAAGTATCCGCTTGGCTGGAGTGAGCCGAGCGACGGTTTCATGGCTCCCCAAGAGGTGATCTCGAAGCTTTCTGAGATTGCCGGTCCCGAGGCGATCTACGTGACCGGTGTGGGCCAGCACCAGATGTGGGCGGCTCAGTTCCTTCAGCTGGAAAAGCCCTCCCACTTCATTTCGTCGTGCGGTCTGGGAACCATGGGATACTGCATTCCCGCAGCGATGGGCGCACAGGTTGGCGTCCCCGAATCGGTCGTCTGGGCGATTGATGGTGATGGTTCCTTCCAGATTACTAACCAGGAATTAGCAACCTGCTCGATCAACCGCATCCCGATCAAGGTGGCCCTGATCAACAATTCTGTGTTGGGAATGGTTCGCCAGTGGCAGACATTGTTCTACGGTGAGCGCTACTCGAACACGGTCCTGAACCCGCAAGATGGTGAGCAGATCCCGAACTTCGAGATGCTTGCTCAGGCCTATGGAATGGCCGCGCGGACTGTGCGCAGTGCTGAAGAGATTGAAGAGGCCATTGAATGGGCCATGTCAATTAATGATCGTCCAGTTTTGTTGGACTTTAGGGTTTCTAAAGATGCTATGGTGTGGCCGATGGTTGCAGCCGGCGTCCCCAATGACGATATCCGTTACGCGCGAGATATTGCCCCCGACTGGGAGGTGGAAGACTGATGAGGCATACGCTTTCTGTTCTGGTGGAAAACAAGCCCGGCGTGCTGACCCGCGTCTCCGGTTTGTTTGCTCGCCGAGCCTTCAACATCAAGTCATTGACGGTGGGGGAGACCGAGCACCCCGATATTTCCCGCATGACCATCATTGTTGATGCGGACACCGCCCCCATTGAGCAAGTCAAGCGTCAGCTGGGCAAGCTGATCAATGTTCTGAAGATCGTTGAGCTGAACCCCGACGAGGCCGTCGAGCGTCGCATGCTGCTCATGAAGGTACGTGCTGATGAAACGTGCCGGACCTCGGTGCTGCAGATTGTGGATTTGTTCCGCGCACACGTCGTTGATGTCCATCCCGAAGCGGTCGTTATTGAATCGATCGGTTCACTACCCAAGCTGGAGGCGCTGCTGCGGGCACTTGAGCCCTACGGCGTCACCGAACTCGTTCAATCGGGCGCCGTGGCGATCGGCCGCGGTGACCACTCGATTACGGATCAACTAAAGGAGAATTAACAATGGCAGAGATCATCTACGATGACGGCGCAAACCTGTCGCTGATCCAGTCCAAGAAGGTTGCCGTTATTGGCTACGGCTCACAGGGACACGCACACGCGCTTAACCTGAAGGATTCCGGCGTTGACGTGGTCGTTGGTCTGCGTCCCGGTTACTCTTCGTGGGCCAAGGCTGAGGCCGCTGGCCTCGAGGTGAAGGATGTTCCCGAGGCCGTGGCCGAGGGCGACGTCGTCTCCATCCTCCTGCCCGACCAGGTTCAGCGCTTCGTTTACGCCGAGCAGATTGCCCCCAACCTGAAGGAAGGCGCCGCCCTCCTCTTCGCG
>CALIEP010000235.1 GCA_938022345.1 uncultured Actinomyces sp. | reverse complement strand
ACATTACCCGCACGCAGAAGCTTGCTCCCCTTGCTCCAAAGGGAGCAGTAATCGTCGGCGAGTCTGGCGTTCATTCACGCGATGATGTAATGACTCTTGCCCCTTACGTCGACGCGCTGTTGGTTGGCTCCTCGCTGTCGGGATCGGATGATCCTACGCAAGCTGCTTGGGAGATCACAGGTGGCCAGCCCAGTGCCGGCCACGCCTTCCTCGAAGAAGCGGCGCTGCACACCTCGTGGAGGCCCTACTCCAGTGAACGCCTCGGTGCAAAGACGGAGGGCACAAACGACGAAGAAACCCCTGAGCACCCAACGAAACTTTCTCCCTACTTCGGACAATTCGGCGGACAATACGTTCCTGAGCTTTTGATCCCCGCACTGGACCAGCTTGAAGAAGCCTTCGTTCAGGCAATCGCCGACCCAACTTTTATCGAGGAGATCAATACTCTTCTCCATCAGTTCCTGGGACGTCCCACCCCAGTCACAGAGCTACGCAACCTTCCCGGTGGCGGCGCTCGGATCTTCCTCAAGCGTGAAGACCTGGTCCACGGAGGCGCACACAAGGGCAATCAGGTTCTGGGACAAGCTCTATTAGCTAAGCGCATGGGTAAGACGCGCATCATCGCTGAAACCGGAGCTGGCCAACACGGGACCGCAACCGCAATGGTATGCGCGCTTTTGGGATTGGAATGCACGATCTACATGGGCGCGGTCGATGTTGTTCGACAGGCTCCAAACGTTGAGCGCATGGAGCTCATGGGTGCAACTGTCGTCCCCGTGACCGCGGGGAGCGGAACCCTCAAGGACGCCGTTAACGAGGCCCTGCGCGACTGGACCGCAACCTTTAAGACCTCGCACTACCTGTTGGGAACCGCGGCCGGCCCGCACCCTTTCCCCACAATGGTTCGCGAATTCCACCGCATTATTTCAACCGAGGCACGTGCACAGATCCTCGCACAAACCGGTGCGCTCCCCGACGCGGTTATTGCGTGCGTGGGTGGCGGCTCGAACGCAATTGGTCTGTTCGCCGACTTTATTAACGACCCATCTGTTGCGCTCTACGGTGTTGAGCCTGCGGGTGAGGGACTGAATTCCGGACACCACGGCGCGGCAATCCACGAGGGTAAGGTCGGTGTTCTTCACGGTGCGCGCTCCTACCTCATGCGCACTGATGAGGGACAAGTCGAAGAGTCCTATTCAATTTCCGCAGGCTTGGACTACCCCGGTGTTGGTCCCCAGCACGCCTATTTAGCTGCGAGCGGCCGCGCTCACTACGTGGGAATTACCGATGACGAGGCCGTCAACGCCTTCATCGAGCTCTCTCGTCATGAGGGCATTATTCCGGCAATGGAGTCTTCTCACGCCTTGGCTTACGCCCTCAAGATGGCGCGTGAGCTCAAGGATACGGGCCACACCGAGGGACTTTATACGCGCGAAGGACACGTCCCCACACTGCTTGTGTGTCTATCCGGCCGAGGCGATAAGGACCTCGACCAGGTCCGCGAGCGCTTGGGATGCTCCTTCTCTAGGGACGGAGCCGTTGCCCGCGCCGCTGAGCTTGTTGCACAAGAACGTGCCGGCTTTGGAACCCATAGGACCCATTCCTATGATCTGGGTTCATCTAAGGAGGAACGATGACTCGCTACGCATCAATGTTTGAGCGCTGCGCCGCACAGGAACGCGGGGCAATCGTCCCCTTCGTTATGCTGGGTGACCCTACCCCTGCGTCCTGCGAGGCCATCATCGAGGCACTCATCGCCGATGGCGCAGATGCTCTGGAGCTCGGGATTCCCTTCTCAGATCCGGTCGCAGACGGCGTTGTTATTCAGGAAGCACACCTGCGAGCCCTTCAGGCCGGTACTGCTATCGATGAGTGCTTCCAGATCCTTTCTCGCATTCGCAACTCACACCCAGATCTCCCCATCGGTCTGCTGGTCTACGCGAATGTGCCCTTCTCCATTGGTGTTGATCGTTTCTATGACCTCTGCGCGCAAGCGGGAGTCGATTCGGTACTCATTCCAGATCTCCCGATCCGCGAGGGCCATCCATTCGGAGAAGCAGCACTCAAGTCGGGGATCGACAGTGTATACATCGCTCCCCCATCGGCCTCGCCTCGCACCCTGAGCGATGTCGCACACTCTGCACGCGGCTACGTCTACGCGGTCTCTCGCGTGGGCGTGACGGGCGCTGATCACGAGGCCTCGACCGTGGGCTTGCACGAGGCCGTCGCAAAGCTTCGCGAGGAAGCGGCCGCACCTGTTCTCTTGGGTTTTGGAATTTCGCGACCTGAACACGTGCGTGCGGCACTCCAGGCGGGAGCAGATGGCGCGATCTCGGGTTCAGCGATTGTGCGCATCATCGCCAAGCATGCGGCAGAGATCGTGGAAGAGGAAAAGAACGGCACTCGCGATGCGCTGAAGGAAACTCTTGTGCGGCTGGGTGAGTTCTTCGCACCGATGTACCAGGCAACCCTCAATCACGGAAACAACTGAGTCGTGGATATTCTCCCCGCCCTTGACATTGCCAATGGCCGGGCCCTCACGCACCGTAAGGCTGACGGACGTGAGGATCAGGCCAGTGCTGATCCCTTCGAGGTTGCGCGTTCCTTCGTTGCTCAGGGAGCAAGCTGGATTCATCTGGTCGATATTGATGCGGCCTTTGAGCGAGGAAGCAACTCAGATGTGCTTTCTGAGGTAATTTCTGAGCTTGACGGATCTGGAGCATCCGGCTCAGGCAGGCACATCCCTAAATGCTGCATCGAGTGGTCTGGTGGTGTACGCAGCGGGGAGGATATCGAAGCTGCGCTTCAAGCAGGTGCTGATCGCGTCAATCTGGCTTCTCAAGCCTTGGTTAATATCGATCGGGTCCGCGCTTTGCTCGCCGAGTTCGCCGGGCGCCTCAACATATGCATTGACGTAGAGGGCGATCGAATTCGTCCACGAGGCGTTGACGGGGACGCGGGGAACCTTTGGGAAGTCTGCCGCGCTCTGGATCAAGCGGGTGTGCAGCGTTACATCGTCACCGAGCGCCAACGTGACGGGGCACTTATGGGACCGCCCGTAGAGCTCCTAAGAGATCTACGGGCGAAAACACCTACGCTTCTGGTTGCCTCAGGAGGAATACGTCATGTCGAGGATATCCGCACCTTGAGGCGTGAAGGTTATCTGGATGGAGTGATTGTTGGCAAGGCCCTCTATGTCGGGAGTCTGACTCTTGAGGACGCCCTGAGTGCCTCACAGAGCGTTAGCTAAGGCCTGAGCCAGTTCCTGTGCTTCTTCAGCGCTGAGTTCAATGACCAGACGGCCACCGCCTTCACTGGGGATACGCATGACAATCCCACGGCCCTCTTTTTCTGCCTCGAGGGGGCCATCTCCGGTTCGCGGCTTCATAGCTGCCATGTTCGTTTCCCTTCTGAACGCCGGGTATTAAATACCGCTAAAAACACATTTATTCTACCGAGAATGCCGTGCTTTAGTAAGGTTTTGAATTATTTGTGTCCAATTACTATTTCCACAGCTTCTTCGGGGCTATCGACCACGTGCAAAAGTTGAGGGTCATTACTTGAAAGCATTCCCGATTCCTTCATGGTCGAGTTAATCCATTGAACTAATCCGCCCCAATAGTCGCGCCCAACCAAAACGATCGGGAAGGAATGCACCTTACAGGTTTGCACCAAGGTCGCAG
>CALIEP010000234.1 GCA_938022345.1 uncultured Actinomyces sp. | reverse complement strand
TGCGTCATCGTCTGCTTTTCTTCCCTCAAGGCCTTGAGGTTGTTGAAGAAAACCGGGAGAAAGCAGAGGAAATTGGAGCTGTCGAGGTCCCCGCAAAGAATGGATACTATCCATCGCTTGGCGATCTTCGATTCGCAGTGGACCCGCAGCGTGTTGGAACCTACGTGTTTACAACAGAGTTTGACGGTGACGGTCGCGTTGAAGCCTTCCGTTCCAGTGTCGAAGATCCGCATGAACAGTACACGCGACAAGCGTCCTCGATCATTCGCCTGGCAACGCGTGCTCGCGATGGAGGTGATGGTGACCAGATCATTGGCCACTTGGGGCAATCTAAGATCGTTGACCAGGTATGCTATGAAGGTCTCGAAGCGGGGGAACGCTACTCCCTGAAAGCGATTGTGGTTGACCGAGAAAGCGGTGAACCATTGCGTGCAGCTGGTCGACTGGTAGAAGGAACAGCTGATTTCACTGCTGAGACAGCGTCTGGCTGTGCAGAGGTGATGATTAACGTTCAGGGAGAAGACATCAAAGCAAAGAGCGTTGTCATCTTCGAAGATCTATTTCTCGGTAATCAGCGAATCGCATTCCATCGAGATATTAATGCAGCTGAGCAAACCCTCAGCGTAGAACAGCCCAAACGTCCGAAGGTTGCTCGTACTGGCACTTCGGGTGTTCTGGTCGTCTCTCTCGCGGGAGTCGGAGCCCTTGCTGGTGGAGTGCTCTATCGTCGGGGAAAGAAAGGATGCTTGTAGGCACGTTGATATCTGAGGTGTCTTACCGGATTGGAAGATACGAGCCTTAGATAAGTAGAGCTAAAAATGAGTGGTGGTCCCCACCACCACTCATGTGTGCAGGCAATTCTCAGGACATACGACGGGCGCGCGCTGCGCGGCGCTTGAGGGAGCGACGTTCCTCTTCGCTCATTCCTCCCCAAACACCAGAGTCCTGATTGTTGTCGAGTGCCCACTGTAGGCAGATTGCTTGAACTGTGCATTCGCGACAAACTGCCTTGGCTTCAGCCGCCTGTGCGATGGCCGGACCCGTATTCCCGATCGGGAAAAAGAGTTCTGGGTCGACGCTGAGACATGCGGCTTTACTCCGCCAATCCATTATGGGTACTCCTTCAAGAGCATAAGTGCAGGTAAGGTGTGCCCGCACCGAACAAAAACAACAGTCCTTAGTTTCAGGGATTAGCGAGTGTATATCAAGAGTCAAGAGGCCATAAAAAACATAAATTGGTGTGTAAGACGTCACGTTATTTAAAAGTCAGGACGAAACGCCCAGCAACGCCATGATGAACAATTACCCCGGAATAAGAATTCCAAGAATGCGCATATAAAGAACTGGGAAAACTCTGGCAATTCTGGGCGATGAA
>CALIEP010000233.1 GCA_938022345.1 uncultured Actinomyces sp. | reverse complement strand
TCGCACGCCAAACTACTGAGCGATACGCGAATCCAGCGCGGCCTCGACATCCAAGACAACCGCTTCGTAGGCGACGACTTCCTCGGTCGAGCGCGCATCCTTTGGCACTGGGCCAGCGGCGATCGGGCGAGCAGGAATACGCGCATCCACCCTGGGGATTCCGCGAATATCGGTATCGGGGTGCACGATGCGTCCGCTCAGTCGTGCGCGCATTGCGTAGGTCGGCGCCGGGATGGTAGCAGGAGTCCAGGTGCTACGTTCCACCGGTGCGGGGATCTCTTCCTCGATAGCCGAGGCCACAGTCTGCTACACAGCAGCCTGCGCTTCATCTTGACGATATTCAGCGAGTTCCTCAGACTCATCCGTAACCTGGTCCGCGCACTGGCTTTCGTCTTCCATGCCCTGTTCCGAGGCATCAGAAAGAGAGGTGTGAATAGTGTCAGCTTCAACCGTGGTTACTTCAGTCGATGCCTTGACAGACGCAGATGAACGGGAGAGCTGGTCACGAAGCCTATGGAGCTGTGCGACTTCCTCTTCCCCAATGCGCTGGGAACGAATTGCACACGCCCGTGAGAAGACAAGGGTTGCCGCCCCCGCAGCAAAGGGAAGAAGCGGCCAGATCCATGACAGCGAGGTTGCTGCGGCGCAACCAGCAAGGATCAGGGTTGCAAGGGCAGCCACTGCCACGAGCAACACACGTCGGCGGGCAGCGGCGGCCTCGGCACTCAAACGGGCGGCGCGACGGGCGCGCAGTGCAGAAATCTCACGCACTCCGCGACTGCGAACGCGGGCGGCCTCTGCGGTCAGGACCGGAGCATTGTGTGCCACTGGAGAGCTCCTTCGTTGCACGGGACGGGTGCCGTTGAGTAGCGCGGGCGATTCGTCAGCGCATCCGTCGACGGGTACGACGCTAGCCGATTCAACGAGACGCAAGCTGGGAGAAAACCGATCGTTCTCTCGAGATTGCATCATCGCGCTTCTGCGAGCAATAAGGTACGGGAGGGTGGCAAGGGTGACGATGACCGCCACTGCAACCAAAACTCCTCCGTATACCACCCTCTAACGCTAAAACCTCAGCGCCATGACGGAGTCCTATAGTGGGCGCGTGTCTGTGATCATTGCAGGAAAAATACCGCAGTAAATTCACATCATTCACAGTTGTCACATGCGCACCATTGGCAACAGGAATGGGAATGAAACTAGCGCAAGCTTTGACCGTACAAGGATGCGACCATACCACCTTGAGGAAGAGACTCTGCATCCATCGCAAAACTCACGTGGTCGGCCCACCGCCCAGCAATGTTCATATAGCGCTCACGGTATCCTTCCTCGCGAAGACCAAGCTTGCGACAAAGACCCAACGAACGCTCATTTTCGGGGCGGACATTCACTTCAATTCGATGCAGACCAAGTTCACCGATGACCAGGTCCATCATGTAGGCGACAACCAAAGAAGCAACGCCCATATGAGCGGCCTCTTGCGCGACCCAATAGCCAAGGATTCCTTGACTCATTGCGCCCCATTGCACCTGCGAAAGGGTGAATTGCCCAACCGGCTTCCCATCAAATTCGGGCATCAAAATCAGCGAGTGGCCCTCGCGCTGATCCCGGTCGGCACGCCGCATG
>CALIEP010000232.1 GCA_938022345.1 uncultured Actinomyces sp. | reverse complement strand
CTCACTACCGGAGTCTGAGACAACCCGACCATCACGGATCATGATTTGTCTGGGCAGTGAAGCAGCAAGATCATTGTCGTGAGTAATAACGATGATGGTCGTCCCAGCATCGTTCAACTCGCGAAGGAGCGAAACGATTGCGTCCCCCGAGCGCGAATCAAGATTTCCGGTGGGTTCATCGGCCAAGAGAAGAGCCGGCTCCCCTACCAGGGCTCGAGCGATCGCAACGCGTTGACGCTCGCCTCCAGACATTTGATGGGGACGATGTTCAATACGGTGTCCCAGCCCCACTTTTTCCAGGGCTTCACGCGCTTTTTCACGGCGTTGCGCGCGCGGAACCCCACGATAAAGAAGGCCGTCGGCAACGTTGTCCAAGGCGGTCACCCCCGGAGAGAGGTGAAATTGCTGGAAAACAAACCCAATGAGAGAAGCACGAACACCCGATAGCTCAGCATCGTTGAGGGCAGAAACATCCATACCATCGATCATTACCGAACCGGAATCAGGCCGATCAAGGGTACCGATGAGGTTTAACAGTGTTGATTTCCCAGACCCCGATGGTCCGACGATTGCAACGAATTCCCCCCTACTGACGCTCAGACTCACTCCGTCGCACGCGTTAACCGGTGGCGATCCATACGAACGGCGAACTTCGTGCACTTCTAGCAGTGAATTCATCGGTTCGGCACCACCACGCGTTGTCCCTCATGCAGATCATCAGAGGCAACCTCAACGCGATCCCCGGCGAATAAACCTGTCTGCACAGGAACACGAGTCGTCTTTCCATCGTCACCGATGACCTCGACTCCGAACTGGTCGGGCGTGATGGCCACCAGAGCACCCAGCGGCACAGAAAGGACATCCTTCTTAGTCTGCGAGGTGATACCCAGCGACACCGAGGCCTCTTGGAGCTTCTCTGTCGCGGCGGGGTCATCGGGAGTCACAGTGATCGGGATTATTCGATCATTTGTGGCTCCCTGCTGATCCGCACCATCTGAACTGATTTTTTCTTTCGGGGGTTCGACAGAGGAAATCGTGCCCTTCGTTGTTTGCGCTCCCGGAAGCCGAATCGTCACGGTGCTCCCAACGACACCCAGCGCTTGATCGGAGAGCTTGAGATTTGCCGAAATAATCTGCCTGGAAGACGAGGCCGCAAATAGTTCTGTTCCATTTGCTGCACTGTCTCCAACCCGCGCTTTAAGCGCGCCAACTCGAAGGTCTTCCGAAGCAAAGAGAACCTGCCCCAGAGGAAGGACTCCATCGCGCGAAACACCTAAGGACTTTTGCCACTGACTGATTGCCGCTTGGGTGCGCCAATCGAAGTGAGAGTCAGCTTCTGCCGCGAAATGCCCCAACTTTGCAAGAGACTCTTCTAATTGCTTGATGTCTTCGCCATCGCTCATTCCACTTTCAAAAGTACGCCAGGCAGGCGTGTTTCCGTGAAGGAGATAGGAGCTCTGACCTCCAACCGTGTAGATGCGTTCGCCAAGTTTGATCGTCGAACCCGGAGTGGGAAGAGCCGTGATCACACCATCAAAGGCGGATTTCTGCGTGTAGGAGTCTGCGTAGTGAAGGGTTCCCTGGACTGTTGTTTCCCCGACCAAATCACCGCGGGTAATCTCCGCGCTTGCACCCGAGTATTCAGCTGCATCAGAGGATGCTCCAGAGCTATGTGCGCAACCGCTCATACATGCGAGGGCAATCGCCGCAGCTAGGACACGTGCACTACCGCGATGCGATAAGACGCAAGGATGGATTTTCACTTCCCACCCCTGGGAAAGCACTTGTTGACGGCGTCGGTCGGAATATTTTGGATACTGACGCCTTCGCCGGGCTTGGGGTCTTTGACGTCATAGCCAAGATCCCTGAGGCATTGTGCTCCCTTAACCAGCAATTGGCGTGTGGCAGCATCATTGGTGAGGTCATCTTGCTCTCCGACCAGAGAAGAAACCTCTTGCA
>CALIEP010000231.1 GCA_938022345.1 uncultured Actinomyces sp. | reverse complement strand
CTCCACGAGCTCGGCAACTGCTGCCACCTTGTCGGACTTCGCCATGGTCCTCCTTTCAAAAATTCACCGCCGGACGCACGAAAAAGCCCGGCACGCAGGAAAGCGGCCGGGCTCAAATGAAACCCACTTCAAAAGAAGTCACTCACCTGCGTCGGAAGCTTTCGCACTTGGAATCCACCGAGGTGGATGACCGACGGTCTTCGGCAACGAGTAGCTTAACACGCATCGCAGTAGGGGTTCCAGCTCTGGAAGTGTGTATCAGCACACCTCAAACTTCCCATTGGGCGTTCCGATAGGGCACGGAGGCCAAGCGCCACCGATCGGCTTCAGACGAGGCTCCATCCCGCGGCCCGCGAGCGCGCCTCCCAGAAGCCTCGGTATTGTCCCTCAGTTTCCGCATATAGCTGCGTATGGGTACCAATTTGCACTACACGCCCGTTCTCGTCGAGGACGACGATCTGGTCAGCGGCCGTGATCGTATCAAGCTTATGCGCAATGACGATAAGCGTTGCATTCTGCCGCAATGTATCCATAGCTGCGGTAACACGGTGTTCATTCTCGGGATCAAGAGCGCTGGTCGCCTCATCGAAAAGAACAATGGGCGATGCTTTCAAGAGCGCTCGCGCGATGGATACGCGTTGGCGTTCGCCGCCGGAGAGCGCACGGCCGCCCTCGCCGACTGGAGTATCCCACCCCAGAGGTAGGCGCGCGACGATTTCATCGACACCACTCAGGTGCGCGGCTTCCTCGATCTCGGCGGCACTTGCATCGGGACGACCGACACGGACATTCGCCTCGAGGGTATCGTCAAACAAGTAGACGTCTTGGAAAACCAGAGAGAGCTGGGCCATGAGTTTCGCAGTATCCCAGCTGCGAACATCTCGATCACCCACACTCACGACGCCACTATCCACATCATAGAAACGGGCGATGAGACGGGCAATCGTCGTCTTCCCGCAGCCTGAAGGACCGACAATCGCAGTCATAGTGCCCGGCTCAACACGGAAGGACACACCTCGTAAGACGGGTTGATCGGCCTCGTAGGAGAAAACAACGTCCTCAAGCGCCACGGACGAATTCGACGCGGACTGGACGCTCAAAGCCGAATCATCCGATAGGACAGGAAGTTCTGGGGCGGAAAGGATTTCATGAGCTAGATCAAGGACCGGGCGCCGAGTCTCGAAGGCGGAGGTGAGCATCCCAATATCAACAAGAATCTGCGTGAAACGCAGGAGCAGACCTATCGCAACAACTGCCTCCACAGGACTGACGCTTCCACCGACCGCCAGCAATCCGATCGCACAGATCAGTGAGACGACAACGACTTGCGCGGCCATACCGTTGACGATTTGTCCCAGCGTCTCTCTAATTAGAGAACGTCTAGCAGCCGCTCCATAGGATTTTTCAGCCTGCTGAAGCGGCTCATAGGAGGCGGAGCGCCCACAAGCGCGCAAGGCTCCCTGTTTCGTCGCATATTCGACGATTCGGTGAGATAGCTCTTGGGCAGGAGGTTCTTTTAACGCAGAGCCTGAAAGTAGGCACCGACGCGCAACCCACACTCCCCCGCCAACAATGGGGATCGCAGCTAGGCATGCGATACCAAGCATTGGGGAAAAGACCGTAATCCCTACCAGCATTGTCAACGAGGTGACGATCGCGGCAATTAGGGGCGAATACATATGGGCAAAGATCTCGCCGAGCATCATGAGTTCGCGAGAGACAAGGCGCGAGGTTTTCCCAGCCGTGTCCGCACGGAAAGCACCAAGAGGCAGAGAAGCGATCTTATCTCCGATCGCGCGATGCATATTCGTGAGGAAATCGAAGGCCACCACGTAGGAGCGGATGGCAAGAAAGTATTCCAAAATAAACGAGGCCGCTGCACACACGGCGAGCGCGATGAGCCACCCGGGTAAGCCCATCCCCCACGCGGGTTGTCCTGATGTCAGCGCAATCGCCGCCGGAATGAATGAAATCAGAGAGAAACCTCGAACGAGTCCGACGATGCAGGACAGGTACATCACGTGGGAGAATCCTGCGCGTCCCTCGGAAGAAAGAGGCTCACGCAGCCTGGAGATCAGCTCGAACATGTCAGTGTCCTTTCCCGGGTGCAGAAAGTTCACGCAGATACGGATGATCTGCGAGTTCGTCGGGCGTACCCCGCGCAATGAGACGTCCCGCCTCGAGGATGGCAATTTGATCGACACCAATAATCGACGCAGCCCGGTGAGCGATCACCAGAACTGTTTTTCCTTGAACGAGGCGGGTGAGAGCCGCCTGGATCTCGGCCTCGGCTTCGGGGTCTGTGAAGGCGGTGGCCTCGTCGAGCACAAGGATTGGCGCGTCGACAAGCAGTGCGCGCGCAATCGCAATGCGCTGGGCCTGCCCGCCCGAGGGATGGGCGTCTTCTCCTATGACGGAATCGAGGCCTCGTGGAAGGGAACGCACGTAGTCGTCAATGCGGGCAGCGGTAGCAGCTGCCCAGATTGCCTCATCCTTGGCATCTGGCCTGCCCAGCGCAATGTTTTCACGCACGGATATGTCAAGAAGCTGCGGATCTTGGAGAACAAAAGACACGTGCCGGTAGAGGACGTCGGGAGCAATGGCTCGCACATCAACGCCTCCAATACGCACACTGCCCTGGTCTGGATCAGCAAAGCGGGCAACCAAGGTTGCGAGGGTGGACTTTCCAGAACCGGATGGGCCGATGAGCGCGGTCACTGTTCCTTCGGGAACTGTCAGACTGACCTCGTCTAGGGCACGTGTAGAACCATAAGAGAAGGACACTTTGTCAACCTCGACATCTGCGCCTGCCGGTTCTTCACTTCC
>CALIEP010000230.1 GCA_938022345.1 uncultured Actinomyces sp. | reverse complement strand
GCGCACCTGCTTTGCAAGCAGGGGGTTACGGGTTCGAGTCCCGTTAGCTCCACAACCAAAGGTCCAGCTTCGGCTGGACCTTTTTGTTGTCTATGGTGTCTTGCTTGGTATTCGGGAACCGCGCATGTAGTACCACGTTTAACGCCGCACGCGGCTAACGCGCATCGCGCATAGCTCGCCGCGCACCGAGATCACACGTACGTCGGACGGTTTTAGCTCACTCATTCCTGGTTTAGCTCACACACCTACCGCCTTAAAACGGTAATAGACCCGGAATATGTGAGCTAAACCAGGAATATGAGGAGAGGCAGCGTCTATCCGGCAATCAACAGTGCGCCCTGATCGATGCGCACAGCAACCTTCGTGCTGCGGCCAATAGCATCCCCATCGACCTCAACAACCGCAGATTGATCCAGTTCAAGCTCGCACTCTCGTACCTGCCTGATCGAGAGGTCAGCGGGGGAGACAGGTGTATTAACCAGCGGAAGTCCAAGGCTCTGGCTGAAGACCTTCAAGGACAGATCGGCCCAACCGACCAAACCAGCTTGCGTATCCACAGCGATGACATCAAGCAATCCGTCATGCAACGAGGCCTCGGGAGCCAAGGTGATCACCGGTAGATCTCCGCAGTTCGCAAAAAGTACGCAACGGGCGGTGAACTCGGAAGAATCATCGCCGCCGTGAGCGGCCTGTCCACGAAGGCGGGCACCCATGCGAGGAACATCCAGTGAATTAATTGCCGAAAGTACGTAGGCAGCCCAGCCGATGTTCTTCTTGAGCTCAGGATCCGTCTTCGACATGGTCTCACCATCGAAACCCATCCCAGCCAAGGTCACAAAGGGGAATTCATCGTCTAAGGCCAGTGCGGCCTCGTCAGAAGAGGAAGGATGCGAAGAAGCCACGCCCGCGAGCAGCTTTCCTTCACAGGGAAGGTCAAAACGCTCCTCGGGATCAACCATGCGAAGCCATGCGAGATCAACTCGGTGGGTTGACTCCCCAAGTGCAACCGCTAGTGCATCAAGCGGGGAATCCAGCGGAAGCCCAAGATTACGGGCTAAAACGTTGCCAGTGCCCTCGGGAAGAATGCCCATGCGCACCCCGGTATGAGCCAAGCCGGCGGCAACAGCGCGAACTGTTCCGTCCCCACCGGCGGCAATGACATGCGTTGCGCCAGCGCGCACAGCCTTGCGCGCCTGAGAAACACCGGGATCGGCAATGCTTGTCTCAATGAAATGAATGTCACGCACGCCAAGTGCACGCGCATCCATTGTCAGGGAGTTGCGAAATTCCTGCGGATCATCATGCTTGGAAGGATTAAAAACCACCCAGGGGCGAATGTTTTCGGCAATGCTCGGGGGCAGTGAAATTGCAGAACGATGCGCGCGACGTGACCGTGACTGAATGAAGTACTTGGCACCCGCTGTGACGCCTGCTCCGGCAATTCCAGCGAGGGCAATCAGGTACGGTGACGGTGCACGAAACTTTCGCATACTCAAAGTGTAAAGGGCACTGAGCTCACAGCACAGACATTTGTCGGCACTGACATGCTTCAGTGAACTAAGATGGCCCCATGATTGATGTGCGTTCATTGCGTGAAAACCCTGAGCCCGCACGCGCCTCACAGCGCGCTCGCGGAGCTGATCCCGCCCTTGTTGACCAGATTCTTGAAGCCGACGTTGCCCGTCGCGAGGCCCTCCAGAACTTTGAGGCCCTGCGCGCGACGCAAAAAGAGGTGTCCAAGTCCGTGGGCCGCGCATCCAAGGAAGAACGCCCCGCCATTCTTGCGCAGGCAAAGGAACTCGCTGAGGAAGTAAAGGCTGCCGAGGCCGCTGCAAACGCTGCCGATGCCGAGGCCGATCGCCTGGCTCGCCTGCTCCCGAACCTAGTCCTCGACGGAGTTCCCGTTGGCGGCGAGGATGACTACGTTGTCCTGCGCCACGCAGGCCCGGAGCGTCGTGACTTTGCCGCCGAAGGCTTTGAACCCCAGGACCACTTGGCACTGGGCGAAGGCCTTGATGCGATCGATACCAAGCGCGGCGCGAAGGTTTCTGGCGCACGCTTCTACTACCTCAAGTGAATTGGTGCCCGCCTCGAGCTGGCTCTGATGACCATGGCCATG
>CALIEP010000229.1 GCA_938022345.1 uncultured Actinomyces sp. | reverse complement strand
CAAGCCGGGCTTTTCTTCCGCTGGTTTCACGCGCTATCGCGAGGCCGTGGGCAGTCTCGCTTTCAACAATTTGGTTTCGTGCGTAGCCAGGCTGAACAAAGAGATCGCGAGCGACGAGTCTCTTGGTGAAGGCTTCATGATCGGGCACAGCTACTTCTGTGGATTCGTCGGAGGAAGAGTCGATCATGCCAGTCTTTCAGCGATCATTGAATACGAGCTCATCCCCATGCTTGGCGAGTACTGGTTTGATGACCAGGAAAAGGTCCGCCTCTGGTCCGAGGCACTTCGCCGCTCGATTCAATGATTCCGATTCGTAACACCTATTACATGCTCGCGTACGCCTTCCAGGTGCTACGCCAGCAGGGGTATCACGACATTGCGACCGAGGAATTTGCCTCCACTGCGGAGCTCTTGGCTGAGATCCTTATCCGCGGCGTGCGCTCCCAGCTCAAGCGAGGCCTCGGGCGCTCCTATGTCGACGTTACGGAGCCGCTGTCGTCTCTGCGCGGAAAAATCGAGGTTACGGAGTCTCTCAAGACGCGCTCAATTCTGCGCCGGCAGTTGGTGTGCAGTTACGACGAGTTTTCGCTTGACACGCAGATGAACCAGATCATCAAGGCGACGTGCACTGCCTTGCTGCGCTCACGGATCTCGAGGCCTCGGAAGAAAGAATTGCGCAGGCTGCTCCCCTTCTTCGCAGAGGTTTCGGATATCGAGCTCGGCGCGGCCAACTGGCGCATGCGTTTTGACCGCAATAATCAGACCTATCGCATGTTGCTCAATGTCTGTTGGCTGATTTACTCGGGGCTTTTGCGCACCAATGAAAGCGGGGAAACTCGGCTTGCGGAGTTTTTGGACGAGCAGAAAATGTGCCACTTGTACGAGAAATTTATTCTGGAGTACTACCGCCAGGAGCACCCAGAAATTCAGGCGAGCGCGCCGCATATTGCGTGGGCGCTTGATGATGGTTTCGATGACATGCTGCCGACGATGCGATCCGATGTGACGCTGAGGCGCGGGGACACGGTGCTCATTATTGACGCGAAGTACTATGCGCATTCCACGCAGGAGCGTTTTGGGACGCGGAGCCTGCATTCGGGGAACCTCTATCAGATCTTCACGTATGTGAAGAATATGGAGGCCGCGCATAGCGGTGAGGCACACAGGGTGTCAGGCATGCTCTTGTATGCGAAGACCGATGAAGAGGTCTACCCCGACGGGGTGTATCAGATGAGCGGGAATGCGATTAGCGTAAGGACGCTCGATCTCAACAGGCCTTTTGAGGAGATCCGCGCACAACTCGACGGGATTGTGAAGGCGCACTTTTCACAGTGATATCCTCGCCAGTAGTGCAAGTTTTCACCGGAAAGAAGGCTGCCGTGTACAAAGTCGTGCGCACCGCCTTGCCGCTCCTTTTCATCGCTGCGGTCTACAGCGGCGGCCCCTTTTATGACGTCTTCGGCTGGGGAACAGACTGGCCCACGTGGGGTGTTCTCCTACTAATCATTGGGATCGCGAATATCCTCTGCGCGTGCATCGACCGCAGCTACAGAAGCCCCCGCAGACTGGCTTTTTGGGATCTGGTTCTCAAGCTCTGCATGATCCCCTTCTACACGCTGATATTCCTCTACGCCACAGGCATCGCGACGATCATGTTCGTCATTCCCGGGCTTTTTCTTGCAGCGCCTTTCGTCGTGGTTCCCTTGCTCGCGACGTCATTCCTTCTGATGCTCGCGACGTCCTCCTACGGTTTTGCGGCTTCGCTTCGCGCGGCAAAACGCGGACTACTCCCCGGCTCCTTCGCGGCGATCCATATAGCACTGCACTTCTTCGCCGTCGCGGACTTCTTTTCCGCCGCTGTCCTCTACCTGCAGCTGCGCAGAGCGGACAAAGTACGCAAAGCCGCTGCCGAGGCCTCGGCCGGCACCCCGCCCCAACAACCCGCCGACGTAC
>CALIEP010000228.1 GCA_938022345.1 uncultured Actinomyces sp. | reverse complement strand
TTCAGGAGAGTCTGATAACTCAGGGTGCATGAACAGGGTTGAACGCACCAATCCCAAAACCTCTCCAGCAACCCTTCGCGCCCACAAAGACAGGCGAGCGGCAAGCTGCTCATCGGCCTCGAAAATCGGAGCCAAATTCTGGCGCTCCCACTCCCCCTGCTCAAGATCCCACTTTGCTTCCGGGAACAGGTTTTTACGCGACGCAATCTCACGCAGCAGGCCACCCAAGATTCCCAAGGTCACATAAGTTTTGACCGTGCGCTCATACCAGGTCGTCGGTCGAGTACGGGCATCCAGATCGTCATAAAGCCCATCAAAAGCCTGAGCTTTGTCGGCTAAGTCAACACCGCGATGCTGACACCACGTTTCAACCTGGGTGTAGGTATCGAAAACTCGAGTGGCCATGCGCGCATGCTCGACCTTCGCCTCGAAAGTCGGCGCTTGGTCACTGTCCTTAGCCAAGCGTGTCATTGCAGCCAAAATCGAATACGCGATCAGACCGACAACGTCAGCGTCGCGATCCGGCACAGGTTCATAGGTGCGTTCCATGCACTAACACTACATCAGATAAACGTGACGGGTTCCTCCTCGAGCGATCCGCGTCAACCTCGTAGAATACAAATGACAGTGCTGACCGATCGCACGTGAGATATTTTGCCCGGGTACCTATGCCCCTTGAAGAAGAACCGCGATCGGCTGCAATTTCCAACGGGTTTTTCCCAGAACAGGTTGATCGTGACTTCACCGTCTGACTACTCTGCTGGCGTCGTACGTTTGGGCTCAATCAAAGCCCCTTCGACCCAAGAAGATGAAACCACCCCCGATATTACGAATTCGGGAAATGAAACATACGAAGCGAAGTCTTTCGCTGATTTTGGGGTCAGTGACCCCATTGTTGATGCGCTTGAAGAACGCGGCATCACCCACCCCTTCCCCATCCAGGCCCTGACTCTTCCCGTCGCGCTGGATCGCCACGACATTATTGGCCAGGCCAAGACCGGTACCGGCAAGACGCTGGGATTTGGCATCCCCGTATTGGAAGATGTCATTGCTCCGGATGAAGAAGGTTACGAAGATCTTCTCAACCCGAACATGCCTCAGGCCCTCATCATCTTGCCGACCCGAGAGCTCACCAAGCAGGTGGCCGATGATCTGCGTGCAGCGGCTTCTAAGCTCTCAACGCGCATCGTCGACATCTACGGCGGCGTTGCTTTTGAACCACAGATTGAGGCGCTCAAGCGAGGAGCGGATATCGTTGTCGGCACCCCCGGGCGCTTGATCGACCTGCTGCGTCAAGGCGTGCTGCACCTAAACGGCGTGGAAAACGTTGTCCTTGACGAGGCCGACGAGATGCTTGACCTTGGCTTCCTCCCCGACGTAGAAACTTTGCTCTCACGCATTCCCGCGGATCGTCACATGATGCTCTTCTCGGCAACCATGCCCGGGCCGGTGATCACGCTGGCTCGCAAGTTCATGACTCAGCCGACCCACATCCGCGCGCAGGATCCCGATGATCAGGGTCAGACCGTCAACACGGTCCAGCAGGTCATCTACCGCACTCACGCGATGAATAAGACCGAGGTCGTGGCCCGCATCCTTCAGGCACGAGGCCGCGGTCGCGCAGTGATTTTCTGCCGAACCAAGCGCGCAGCTGCGCGCGTCGCTGATGAGCTTACCGAGCGCGGTTTTGCCGTTGCCGCCCTTCACGGCGATCTTGGTCAGGGTGCGCGCGAGCAGGCTCTGCGTGCGTTCCGCAATGGCAAGGTCGATGTTTTGGTCGCAACGGATGTTGCAGCACGCGGTATCGACGTTGACGATGTCACCCACGTCATCAACTACCAGTGCCACGAGGACGAGAAGGTTTACATCCAACGC
>CALIEP010000227.1 GCA_938022345.1 uncultured Actinomyces sp. | reverse complement strand
GGATGTAGACCTCCCAGGTAAAACGTTCTTTGTGCCCCTCGTGCAGCTGCCAGCCGTTCTTCCATGGAGTATCAGGAGCATACCCATCCGTATTCGGAACGACGTTGCCGTTTTCAATGTCTGCAGACAGAGTAATGTTATGACTCAGCTTGAACTCAAAGTGCGTTGAAGTGGTCGCACGCGTAACGTCCGCCAGGACGTGGATATCGCCCTTCATGTTGATGTGGTTATCCGCGTAGTCCGTAAACGCACAGCGCAGCGTCTGCCCCACACCATTGGGAATGACACACTTCATTGCGACGCCACCGGTGTTCTTATCGGTGACATCAAAAAAGGCTTCGCGAGTGCGCAGCTCACTGGGAAGCTGAATTGTAATGGTGTCAGTTTCGGCAACTTCCACACCAGTCGTATCGAAGCTGAAATCCATGGTGAAGTTATCCCACACACGGTTGGGGCCATCCGGAGTCGAACGGTTCTTCATCACGACGTTCTTGACGACCTGATCGACCGCAACGGGATAGTGATCAGCAGCTTGCGAAGATGAAGCGGTAACAACAGACATCACGCTGGCTCCGGCAAGCGTGCACGCAAGAGCACCGGCAACCGAAGCGCGACGCACGCGCACGCTTGTAGCATTGAAAATCATGAAGCCATTTCTTTCTGGAGGGTTGTCACACGAGTGACCGAACACTAGAAGACTATCACGCCCACATTCAGCTTCAACTCAGGTTACACTTCGAACAACATCAGAATTTTTGGCCACTTTCTGCGGATCCTCAGAAACTTTTTCAGACAAAGAGCGATACATGTTGAGCTATGTCATAAAGAATCGCCCGGCCACTCCTCTAGTGCTATTTTACGTATAAAATGATTGACCGGTGCTCCGCACGGAGACACCGGTCAATCAGACTAGCGAAAAATTAAGTTACTGTGCGCGTCGACGTGAAAGCATTGCGCCCAGCGTGCCAGCCAAGGCAGCGGCGAGAAAGACAATCGCAGCACTTGCACCCGTATGGGCCAGGACCTTAGGAGCTTCAGTCGACGTTGAAACACTGGGCTCAGGCTCGGGAGCAGTCGTTGACGGGGTAGGTTCTGGCGTTGTCGTTGACGGAGTCGGTTCAGGCTCAGGTATCGTGGCAGACGGAGTCGGTTCGGGCTCAGGTGTAGTGGTAGACGGTGTCGGCTCAGGAGTAGTCGTCGACGGGGTAGGCTCCGGCGTCGGCGTGGTCTTTTGATCTGCATCCAGGTCTCCCCAACCAGCAGTCTTAATGGCAATAGTATTCTCAGACTTTTGCCCATTCACAACCGCTGTATTTGCAAAAGCACTGCCGACCTTCGCATTAGCTGGAACATTCAGAACCGTGTAGTACTTGAGAATGTAGTACGCATCGCCCTTAGTATTCGGGAATGAAACACGGAAGCCATCCGCCGTATCCATCATCTGGAAGATACCTCCATTAATTGCACCCCCTACCGACACGGTCTCCGCAGGACGTTCATGACTGGGATCCGCTTTAAAGTCCTCCAGCGAGTTCCACTTCAGAAGGTGGGTGCGCTGCCACGCATTCTCACTGCTCTCATCATTGAAAAGACGGTAGCCACCATATGAGGAATCAAAAGTGTCATTAATGACGATGGTGTTTTCACCAATATTGCGCTCAGGAATGTAGACCTCCCAGGTGAAGCGCTCGGGGTGCCCATCGTGAAGCTGCCACCCGTACTTATACGCTGTTTCCGGGGCAAAACCTCTTGTGTTCTTGACAATTGAGCCATGATCAATGGTCATCGGAATATCAACTTAGTGATTAATCGTCGCATGAAGTACTTCACTTGTTGTTTCTTTCACCGAATCTGCAACAAGGACGATATTTCCCCTGGCATTAACATGCGTTGCCATAAAGTCGGTGAAAACACATGTTACTTCTGGACCCTCAGCTGCCGGAACAGTGCATCGGAGCGCAACACCACCTGATTCCGTATCGGTTACATCGAAAGAAGCACTGCGAGTTCGCAGCTCACTGGGAAGCTGAATATTAAGAGTATCGTTCTCAGCAACTGCCTTGCCGGTAGTATCAAAAGTCAGCTCGAGCTTGAAATTGTCATAGACATAGTTCGGACCGGCTGGCGTAGACGTATTAGTAATCTTCGCTCCCGTCACGGCATCAATTTGAGCAGCCTCTGCAGATTGGTCACTCGTCACGACCCCCAGCAAAGAACTCACACACACCAAGGCGCATGCCGCCCCCGTTGCAAGCCATTACGGAACCCGTAAAGCATGCTTCATACCTGACTCCATAACACGATGCGCCTCTTCAGCAAGGTAAAAGTCTCAGACCCTCAAATACTAGCACTGACTATATGCAGATAAATTTAAGCAAAAATTGAGAAATGCCCCAAAAGCTGAGTAATTACATAAAAAAGAAGCTCGGTAGATCACATAATTATGGCAACTAAGACGTCTCAGATCTCAGATAATATTCAGTTTTGGCTCGGATCCAAAGCCATATGAGAATCTTTAATCCGGGCTGCAGGAGTGAAAGCCAGCGCGACACCAGCAAGCACTGACAGAACAACGAAGATATACATTGCCGCTTCGACACCCACAACAGACGCAAGAAGACCAGCAGCGACCGACCCCAGGGGCATCACTCCCCACACCGCGAAACGGAAGGTTGCATTCATACGCCCAAGCATCCACTTAGGGCAGATCTCCTGCCGCAAACTCATCTGCGTCACGTTGTAGATGGTAATGAAATAGGAGTAGACAATTCCCGCGCCAGCGATGACCCAGTCCGCAATCTCGGGCACATGAAGTGCCGCCGGCTGCAAGACAAGGATCGATACTCCAATGACGTAAGTGATCACAATGCAACGCCCGATCCCTAGGCGCCCAAGCCACAGGGAACGAGTCATCGCGCCAAAAATGCCGCCAATCGCTCCCGCACTCAGAAGTACCCCTAGTTGCGTCGCATTCATGCCCAGTGTTCGAAGCACCAAAATCGGCAAGAGAACTCGCAACCCTGAACCCGTAAAAGCAGCAAAGGAGATACACGAGAACAGGGGAAAAAGCAGACGCTCGTGTCGAACGAAGCTCAACCCCTCGCGGATTTGCGCAAACAACGAAGCACTAGGGCGCTCGGGTTTAGGCTCAGGTGTTCGAATTCGCCAAATCGCCACCGTCGAAAACACGTACGTTGCTGCGGTAAATACGTAGGCCAAAGGGGGCGCAAAGACACCCAAAAGCCAGCCGCCTAAACCAGGTCCACCCGCTGCGCCGACCTGGTACGAGGCCTCGAGCCGGCCATTCGCAGCCGCGATGTACCGCGTGGAGGCAATTGCTGGAACATAGGACTGATACGCAACATCGAAGAAGACTGTCGCAAGTCCCAAGAGCGCAGCAACGATCATCAGGTGCGTGAGTGTCAGCGTAAACCACTCATATGCGATCGGAATTGAAATCAGCGCAAAAACCCGCGCAAGGTCAGAAACAATCATGACCCGGCGTTTACGCCACCGATCAACCCACGCACCCGCGGGAAGGCCGATCAGGAGAAATGCGAGTGTCTGCAAACCGGTGAGAACACCGATTTCAGACTCCGTGGCGTGCAATAGAGAGATAGCGATTGCCGAGGTTGCAAGAGTGGCTACTTGGAAACCAAACTCAGCTGCGGTCTGGCCGGCCCACAGGTGCATGAAAGCGGAATTGCGCGTGAGAGGATGGCTTAGCAACCGCCCAATCACCCTGTTCACTTCTTCCCATCCTGCTTTGCGTTTTTCACTGCCCCGATGACGCAACCGCGCGAATCTGGGAAGTTCTCTCCGAATAGAAAAATACAAAAATGACTTGAAAACCAAGCCGTTTTTGTATCTTCTGTGCCCCCGAGACGATTCGAACGTCCGACACCCGCTTTAGGAGAGCGGTGCTCTATCCCCTGAGCTACGAGGGCGCACCACCATAGGGTATCACCCACATCTTCGTTTCTCAGAGTCTCGAAAAAGAACACATATACGTAAGCGGCGACACCCGAAGATGTCGCCGCTGTTTAAAAACGTATCGTCAGCGTCTACTCCACTCCTGCGAAGGATAAGGCAGAACGTCGTGATGCTTCGAAGGAACAACCATCACCGGACAGGTCGAGTGTGCGATCACTGTCTGCGAAGTCGAACCCAATAAGATGCCGGCAAAGCCACCGCGGCCTCGGGTGCCAACAACAACCAAATCGACGGCGGTCGAGAACTCAATGAGCAACGACGAGGGAGATCCATCAAGTGCATGGCGCGCAACCTTGCGCTGGCGTCCGTCCAAGGCTGCGTCAACAGCGTGATCAAGCCCTTCCTTGACATCCTTGAGGAGCTTGTCGCGATCAATATTGGCTGGCAACCAAGCCATCATTGTCGCACCCGTTGCCATCGGGACTGCGGCAACTGCGGTCAGGCGGGCGTCCCATAGCTCGGCCTCGTCAACCGCACGCTTGAGCGCCGAGGTCGCACCTTCGGACCCATCGGAGCCAACGACAATACGCTCAACGGGAGTAAATGCTTTACCGGAAGTATGCCGAGGCACAATAACAACCGGGAAATGAGCATGGGCAGGAAGCGCGGAAGACACCGTGCCCAGGAGGCGGTCGGCGAAACCGCCACCACCGCGAGAGCCAACGACAATCAAGTCAACTTCACGCGACATGTCGATCAGAATCCCCGCGGGATCACCAGCCTCAACGAGGCCGTGAACGTCAGAAGCTCCAACTTCCTTTGCGAGGTCAACGCCTTGCTTGACGATCTGCGATGCTCCTTCTTTAAGAGCCGCATCGTCGAGAACTGCATATCCACCATCTAGGGTTGCCGCAGCATACGATGCAACGGCATACGTACAAATAATATGGAGTCTGCATGAGCGAATCTTTGAACGCTCTGCGGCCCACTTGACTGCTGCGAAGCTCTCCTTTGAGCCATCGACCCCGACCAAAATCACTTCTGATGTCCCCATGACTACCTCCTCGTGATTACGTCACCACTATTTTGCCCTATTCGCACGTGAAATGTCAGTACTTCAGTGATTCCACAGCGAAAAACTGGATATCACGGAGCGCGGGCGGATATAGAAAAGGGGCCGCCGAAGCGACCCCTTCCCTATCACACAAAAACTCAGTAGCGCACGAAGCTGTAGTTGCCCCACAGTGGCTGGACCTTTGTCACAGAACCGGGGGTGGTAGCCTCGACGACCATTCCGTTGCCTGCGTAGATACCCACGTGACCGTAGGCGTGCCACACGAGGTCACCGGGACGCGCTTCAGAAGCGGAGACGAAAGTACCTGCTGCGCCCTGCGCACCAGAGGTACGCGGAATGGAGATACCTGCACGAGCGTAGACGTACTGGGTGAAACCAGAGCAGTCGAAGCCCGCGGGGGTAGAGCCACCGTAGACGTAAGGAATGCCAGTGAGCGACAGTGCGATCGACACAATGTCGTTACCTGAAGGGTTCAGCGCTGCAGACGAAGTCGCCGAATCGCTCAGATCCGTACGAGTGTAATCACGCGAAGTAGTATTCGTCGTTGCAACAGGAGCCGGAGCTTCAGCCGAAGCGGAAACTTCGTCACTAGCAGACCAGGCGATATCCGGGACCGAAACCGTCGTAGGCAGAACGGTCGCGGTATTGTTCGAAGTATCGACTGCGGCATCATGGACGGTGGGGGCTGCAGTTGCAGTGCCACCGACTACAGCAGTCAGTGCAAGTCCAG
>CALIEP010000226.1 GCA_938022345.1 uncultured Actinomyces sp. | reverse complement strand
CCAGCGGCCGACGCAGCAGCGGTGCCGCGAAGCGGTGTCTTGAACGCGGTGAGCGTGTCATCCAAGTCGAAAACAGGGGCCATCGGGCGGCGTGCCTTGCGGTGCCGCGGCGTGGGCTTACCAGTTGTCACAAGTAATCTCCTCTTTGACCTGCGAGGTGAGCTGTCGGGTTCGGGCAGGAGAGCCCGGCTTGGTTTCCCAAGCTTCACCCCAAGACCCAAGGGTCGTAAGTGGTTTCCCCGCGTTGAACCTTCGTCTTACCTATTTCTTCGCGGTTCAACCTCGGTTAACGAAGAACGGTCGGCCAGTGCGGCCACGTATGAGTTTATCGTACTGACCCTGAAATGTCACGCCAATGTAACGAAACGATGACGAACATATTACAGGTTTTCTTAAGGTTTTGCAGCTTACTTTCAGAATTGCTGGTCAGGGAACTTAATTAAGCGTGATGAAAAGGTGTGGAGCGAGCGCCAAAGGCAGTTGAACGGCCTGGCCGGGCACTGATTCCTTCCCATCAGCGGTGTGAGTTACCTCAAGAATGACTTCACGAGGGTCAGCCTCGAAGTTAATCCGAGCCCCTGGACGCACTCCGCACCGAGCAAAGGCATCCAGCAATTCCGTCTCTGCTTGGATGGGTTCACCGATTCGAGTAACCGTCCCAGAGGTGGACTCCCCCATTCGCAATGCCAGTTCCATCGAAATACCGTCTGAGACCCCATCCGTTCCAGGAATCGGGTTTCCATAGGGATCGGTAGTCGGGTTATGAAGAATTTCCCCAAGACGCTGCTCAACCTGATCCGACATGACGTGCTCCCAGCGACACGCTTCCTCATGGGTGTGGGCCCAATCCAAACCGATGACATCAGTCAAAAGACGCTCAGCAAGGCGATGCTTGCGGACAACTTCAATGGCGCGCTCACGCCCCAGAGGCGTTAGTTCCAACCGCCTGTCCCCCATGACATGCACGAGGCCGTCACGTTCCATTCGCCCAATTGTTTGCGAAACCGTGGGGCCAGAATGTCCCAATCGCTCGACAATTCGAGCGCGAAGAGGCGTCACACCGTCTTCTTCAAGCTCAAAAATCGTCTTGAGATACATTTCGGTGGTATCGATCAGATCGCTCACGATTCCTCCATAGGTAGTTTCTGACCTCAGAGTACATATTTCCGCGCCATCGTGTTGATTAGCTAGGAAAACCGCGCGTCACGGGGAGTCAGATGGACAACTTCAGCATCAACTGAGATAGGCCAATGTTGCTAATTCCCCATATAGGGATCGTGATGAGCATTCGGGTTCTAAATTTCAATGGGGTGTGCACCCGCGCGAACATGCAGATGGATATCCCACCGTTTCATACACACCGCTGCAGCAATAATCGTGAAAATCAAGGTCGATACTGAACCCACCCAAATCGAGGCACGAGCATCAATCACTTGACCAATCCACCCCACAAAGGGAGCGCCGATAGGTGTCGACCCCATGACGACCATGCCGTATAGCGCCAAAACCCGTCCACGTACGTCTTCTGCAGTCGTCGTTTGAACTGCAGCATTTGCAGAAGTGAGCATGGTGATCATGGCAAAACCCGTCGGAACACACATGATTCCATAGGTTTCATAAGTGGGCGTGAATGCCAGAATCGTTGATACAACGCCCAGTGCGATAGTCGAACCAACGACCAAACGAAGACGCGGAAGCTTCCGACGCGCAGCAAAAAGTGCCCCAGAAAACGATCCGACCGCAATCAATGCGCTCAACATGCCGTACTGGCCCGCTCCCCTATGAAAAACCGTCGTCGCCATGACAGCCGTCGTGAGCTGCTGATTGAGGGCCAAAGCCGAAGCAAAACCAACTACAACAATGATCAGAATAAGATCGGGACGGCCTCGTAAATACACAAGCCCTTCACGTAGCTGCCCTTTCTTCCGAGGAACCGGCCGGCGTGGCACTAAATCTTTATGGCGAATTGATGTCGTGAACATCGCGGCAATCAGGAACATTCCCGAGTTCACAAAGAAGACCCAGGCCTCGCCCACCCAATCAATCATCAGGCCCGAAATCGCGGGGCCTACCAGACGGGCAAAGTTAAAAGCAACGGAGTTGAGTGCTACAGCGTTCGTGATCGACGAAGCGGGGACAAGCTCGGAAACAAAAGCCTGGCGCGCAGGAGAGTCGAAAGCCGCGGCTACTCCCCCGCCAAAGGCTAAGGCATACACCAGCCACAGATGCGCATGCCCCGTAAAAACCATAATTCCCAAGAGCAGGCCGAAAATGCCGAAAGATGTCTGGGTGACCTGGATGATTCCTTTGCGATCAAGACGGTCGACCACGACGCCCGCATAGGGACTCAAAAGAAGAATAGGGAGGAATTGAAGAGCTGTGACGATCCCGATTTGGAAAGAGGAATTCTGCGTCAATACGGTCAAAACAAGCCAGTCCTGAGCAACGCGCTGCATCCACTGAGCAGAAGCAGCCAACACATTCGCAACAAACCAATGTCGGAAACTCCGGTACTCAAATGACTGAAAAGTTCGTGACACAAAGCCCCCCACATCGCTCAACACTGCTTTTGAGGATACGCCCAAATACAGGCGTGGGGGTCGACACATGCCGGCCCCCACGCAAGGTAGATAACGGATCAGGCTCCCAAAGCAGCCCGAATCGGACCCAAGAGGAAGTAGACCACGAAAAGGATCGAGGTCAGCCACATCAGCGGGTGAATCTTACGAGCCTTGCCCAGGGTGATCTGAATGACTGTGTAGGCAATGAAGCCAACACCGATACCCACCGAGATCGAGTAGGCGAAAGGCATGAAGGCGATGGTCAAGAAGCCGGGGATTGCATACTCCGGATCCTTCCAATCAACTTCAAGAACCTGAGCCATCATGAGGAAGCCAACGAAGACCAGTGCGGTCGAGGCGGCCTCGGTCGGGACAAGCTGAACCAGGGGCGAAAGGAAGGTGGACAGTAGGAAGAGGACACCGGTGACAACCGAGGCCAAACCAGTACGCGCACCCTCACCAACACCGGAGGTCGACTCAATGTAGGAGGTGTTCGAAGAGACACCACCCAGGCCACCTGCAGCAGCAGCCAAGGAGTCAATAAGCAGAATCCGGCTGGAGTGAGGCGGGTTTCCAGCTTCGTCGAGAAGACCACCCTCAGCACCGACAGCAACCATCGTTCCCATGGTGTCGAAGAAGTCTGCAAGCATCAGCGAGAAGATCAGCAGAACAACCGAAACGACGCCGAGCTTTCCGAAGGCGCCGAAGAAATTGATCTGGAAGAGCGAGTTAAAGCTGGGGATCGAAATCGGAGAGCCGCTCAGTGCTGGAACGGTCTGTCCCCAACCGGTCGGAGAGTTCTCACTACGTACGGGAAGGTGAACGAAGAGCTGGAGGATCGCTGCCAAAACCGTGGAAGTGATAAGGCCGATGAGCATTGCGCCCTTGACCTTGCGCACGTACAAGATGATGGTCAGACCAAGGCCGACAACGAAGACCAAGGTTGGCCATCCCTGCAGGGATCCATTAATACCAAGCTGAACCGGGGTTGCGCCTGCACGAATGATACCCGCGTTAATCAGGCCAACCAGGGTAATAAAAAGACCGATACCTACAGAGATAGCGGTCTTGATCTGGTACGGAACTGCGCGGAAGACCGCGTCTCGGAATCCTGTCAGAACTAGAAGGGTAATGAGGATACCCTCCCAGAAGATGAGGCCCATGGCCTCTTGGAAGGTTAGTCCTGAACCAAGGACCAAGGTGAAGGCAACGATTGCGTTGAGGCCAAGACCTGCGGCCAGCGCCAGCGGGTAGTTCGCAACGACACCCATGAGGATGGTCATGATGCCCGCGATAAGTGCGGTGCCTGCAGCAATTCCTGCGGGGGTAATGGAGCCGTCTTGAGGCAGAGCGGCCGAAAGAATCGATGGGTTAACAACAAGGATGTAGGCCATTGCGAAGAAGGTGACCACGCCACCTCGGATTTCGCGACCAATTGTGGATCCACGTTCAGAAATGTGGAAGAAAGTGTCAAGGGAATTCAGTGGCTTCGCGCTCGTGGGCGCTTTTTCTTGTGTGCTCACTCCCCAAAGTTTCGCTGAAAAAACGCTCAAAGTGAAGCGCTTATCATCCAGCGAGATGCACTTTGATTTCCCCGATTGACCTGCTTATAGTTCTTATTTAGAACCAGTTTCGTTTTTCAGGACCCGATTCGCTCAGATTCAACCAGAAAATCGTTGATACGCGAGGGGCGAACTGGCCAATCCGTTCCATTGTTCGGCACATCAGTTTCAGAGTGCGCGCCGCAGGTGTGATCCAAACTCACGACACAGCCATCGTCTTGTGCCCATTCATTTGCACAGACACCAAAGACTAGACGCATCGAACCGGACATCTTCATGAGGAAGCCGCAGGTCGAACAGGTCTGCTTGGGGCGACTACCACGTTTGGGACCACGCTCCGAGGCGTACCAGCGCTTTGCAGCACCATCGTGACCTTTATCGGAAAGAACGCGAACGCGCCCCAATCCCAACTCGCGATCCGTTGGCAAATCCGGGTCCTCACCGGTGTCCTCAAGTCCGGAAATCAGGCGATCATCGTCGTCACGGTAGGGCAGAACGTCCTCACGGCTCACATCGCCTGGCTGCAGTCGGTCCTCCCATGGGAGCCACTCGGGTGCTAAAAGTGCACCGGAGCCGGGCACCAAATCAACTTCACACACCGTGATCTTCCGCGAACGCGGAACGCGCGTCAAGGTGACCGACCAACGCCAGCCGACGTAACCGGCATCATTACAGGCGAAGTAGTGAGTACCAAGGCGGTCGGCATTCATCTCGAAAGAAAGATGCTCTCCTACAGAGGCTTCTCCCCCGACTTCGACCGCGTTTTCACGCGCAAAATCCACCGCTTGAGCGAGCTGCTGATCCATTCGCCCACGCGCGGACGCAGTTTTTTCAGGCATCAAAATCCTCTGCAACGGCCCGCATGACCTTCGCGATCTTTGCGGCGTTTTCCGGGTAGTGTCCGCGGCGCAAAGATTCAGAAGAGGCATCGAGCAGTTTAATTAAGTCTTCGACGACGGGCACCATAGTTTCGGGCTTGCGTCGTTGGGCACGCGCCACGGAGTGCGGCGTGGAAATAATACGAACCGACAGCGCCTGCGGCCCCTTGCGCCCATCGGCAACTCCGTATTCAACACGGGTTCCGGGACGAGGCGTCACTCCTTCAGGCAGCGCGGAAGAGTGCAGGAAAACCTGACCACCGTCTTCTCCCATAATGAAGCCAAAACCGCGCTCAGCATCAAAAAACTTCACCTTACCAGTGGGCATCGTACGCACTCCTTCCTGTGTCATCGGCTAAGGACGTATCCTCCATCATAGATGGCGCGTCAATCAAACGCTTCTTAGTCGTAAACTAGTGGCTATGTTTTACCACGCTTTCCGCTCCCGGTGTATTGCGCTCTTTACTGCGATTGCGTTCGTATGCATGCCAATTGGCATGGCGCACGCCGATTCGCCCGTGACCATCACCTCGACTGTCACAGACCCGCATTCTTTCCTGTCTGATTCTCAGGCACAGTCTGCCAGCCAAAGTCTCAGCAAGCTTAAGTCAGGTGGCCTGGACGCCTACGTCGTCCTGGTTACTGACTTTTCGGATCAGGCACCGGTGAAGTGGTGCGAGGCCGCAGGAACCAAATCCGGCTTGTCGAATTCTTCTCTTGTCCTTGTCATCGCCACAGAGCAGCGCGTTGCCGCGACCTGCGGAAACACCGATCAGAAGGGAATCGCTGACTCCGCGGTGGTCAGCGCCTTCGCTGCCGCGAAGACGGAGCTTGGGAAAGCAAATCCGCTTGATGCAGACACTGTCGTTTCGGCAATTCAGGCCTACTCTTCGAGCTTGAAGGCCGCCCAGTCCAGCGGAGTGACAACAACAAAGACAAGGGCAACAAGTGCGGCTAGGAGTTCGTCTACCAGCACAAGCGATGGTTCCACCTTCCTCTTCGGCTCCATCATTCTCTTTTTCTTCTTCACCGTCTTGATTCTCCTCCCAATTATTCTCATCACCGCCATCGTGCGTTCGCAGCGCAAGACACGAAAGACCGTTGTCGGCACGCAGGAACAGCAAAGGGTCCAGTCGACCTTGGATCTGGCTCGTATGCTTCTTGACGCCGACGATGTTGTGCGCGCGAGCGAGGACGAAATCGAGTTTGCCCGTGCACAATTTGGCCCCGATGCCGTTGCTTCCTTCTCCAGTGCGATTGATAACGCGCGAGCCCTTGTGAGCCGAGGATTCGCCTTGCAACGCGGAAATGAGGACGGATCGAATCCTGTTTCCACCCAGGAAATGAATGACTTCATCAACCGCCTCAACGCGGCGATGAACCAGCTCGTTCAAGAAAGACAAAGCTTCACTGAGCGCCGCAATAAGGAAGCGAATATCGGCGAGCAGGTCAGCGATCTTTTAGAGTCGATCGCCCAGACCCGCAACCAGATTTCGCAGGCACAGATGGATCTGCAGACCCTCAAGCTTGCGTATTCTGCCGAGGCCATCGCTTCCTTAATCGGTCGCCCTGACCAAGCCCGCGCGCTCCTTGATCAAGCTGAGACAAGCGCAAAGGAAGCCCTCGCAGCTCAGCAGTCCGGACAAAACGCCTACGAGACTCTAGAAGTTGCACGCCGCGCTCTGGCTCTTGCTCGCCACCAGCTTGAATCGATTACCCAAGCACCCGACCAGCTTGCCCGTTCGTCCGAGCTTCTGACCGCTGCAATCGGCTCGATCACTTCCGATATTTCTGATGTCACTCGTCTCAAGGCGGATCCAGTCGCCTTCAAGCCCTTGGTGGATTCAGCTCAGGCTGCCATTAGCGGCGGCCACGCTGCCCAAAACGGCCAGGGTGATCCCCTTGCTGCCCTTGAATCCTTGCGTCTTGCGGAGGCTTCGCTTGACGAGGCCTTGGCTCCCCTGCGCAGCGCCGAAGAGCGCGCCCAGCGCGCTCAATCGGGAATCGATGCGCTCCTTTCGCAGGCTGATTCAGAGGTTGCACGCGCGAACCAGCACATTACAAGCCACGGATCCTTGGTCGGATTCGATGCACGTTCCCAGCTTTCTTTTGCGCGCTCCGCACTCCAAAATGCGCACTCATTCCACAACCAGGGCAATGACGAGAGTGCTGCCACCCAAGCACGCACTGCAATTACCTACGCGCAGTCAGCTATGACAGCCCCGCTCACCACTCCCCAGCAATCATCCGGAAGCAGTATTGCGGATGGCCTCACCGGTGCTCTGGTTTGGTCGGTTCTCGATAGCATTCTTTCCTCGGGCGGTTCACACCGTCGTTCCTGGGATAGCGGTTGGGGCGGATCAAGTTGGGGTGGCGGAGGCTCCAGCAATAGCGGCAGTTTCGGTGGTTTTGGCGGATCCTCAGGAGGCTTTGGCGGCTCCAGTTGATCAGGTCACACCGATTCGTTCTAATTAAGGTATAGTTCAACCAACATCCCTTTCCCGCATCCCAAGGAGAAAACAATGGCGGAAAAGCAGACCATTCTCGGACGCATCTCGCAGCTGGCCAAGGCCAACATCAACGCGCTCCTCGACCGCGCTGAAGACCCGCAGAAGATGCTCGACCAGCTCATTCGTGACTACACGAACTCCATTGCAGAAGCAGAAACTGCAGTCGCACAGACTGTTGGCAACCTCCGCTTGGCTGAAAAGGATCACGAAGAAGACGTCGCAGTCGCCGCAGACTGGGGACGTAAGGCAGCCGCTGCCTCGGCAAAGGCTGAGGAACTGCGCGCGGCCGGCGATCAGGCTGGCGCACAGAAGTGGGACGACCTCGCACGCGTCGCCATCGGCAAGCAGATCCAGTTCGAAGGCGAAGCAAAGACCGCCGAGCCCATCATTGCCTCGCAGCGCGAAGTTGTCGAGAAGCTCAAGACCGGTCTGACGCAGATGAAGGACAAGCTTGGAGAGCTCAAGATCAAGCGCGATCAGCTTGTTGCTCGTCAGAAGGCAGCCGAGGCTCAGGCACAGGTTACCGATGCCGTTTCCTCGATCAATATCCTCGATCCTTCTTCCGAACTCTCACGCTTCGAGGACAAGGTTCGCCGCACTGAGGCACTTGCGCAGGGCAAGGCAGAGGTCGCCGCATCTTCGCTCGACGCTCAGTTTGCCGAGCTCGAGACCGATGCTTCGCAGGTCGAGATTGAAGCTCGTCTTGCAGCACTGAAGCAGCAGAACTGATTCATTACATAAAAAGTGTGGGCCCTGGATTCCAGGGCCCACACTTTTGCGTTTTAGATGTAGTCGAAGGGATCGAAGGCATCGATGTCGATGATGTGAATGCGCGGGAGCTGAACTTGGAAGGCATGCGCATCGTATTCGAGGTCGATAATTTCGAGTCCCATATCCTCAAGCTCGTGGAATTGACTCGAGAGGAATTCCTTGAAGCACATGATCCCGACGCGATGCCCGTTCTCAAGGAGCTCTTGAATTTGGGGAAGGAAATCCGCGTCGTGTGAGGCCAAAATAACTGACCCCACGCCCTTGTGGGCGACCGCCTCGAGAGTGCGTTGGATACCAACGTCAACGACTTTCATATCCTCGGGACCCGCCAAGGGCAGCGCACGATAGCCCATCGCATGCAGGGCCTGAATGAAGCCCATGGGCAAGTAGCCAGAACTCCCGTTCAGGAAGAACAGGCCGCGCACGTGCTGGTCCCAGAGCTGTTCAGTCGCCTCGCGAATACGATCCCAACGGGGTCGTTCTTCGGGAGTGGGGCGGCGCTCTAAAACGGATAGGCCAAGGGTGGCGTCAATATTTTCGCCATCGATCAGGAGGTAGGTCTCTTCAACGTCAACGGGATCCATAGAGCAATCCTATATGGCCCTTAGGATCCCGTTGAGTGTTTTTACGCGCGCCCCTTCATCTACTCTTCTTCGACCCAATCGAAAGTTCTCGTCACGGCCTTCTTCCACAGACGGTAGGTGCGATCACGCTCGGCGGCATCCATCGTAGGAGTCCAGCGTTTTCCTTCCTGCCAGTTGGCCACGATATCTTCGGTTCCTGACCAGAAACCAACAGCAATTCCAGCCGCATAGGCCGCGCCCAGAGCAGTCGTCTCAATGACTTTCGGGCGAACAACGTCTACACCACACAGGTCGGCTTGGAATTGCATGACGAGGTTGTCATGCGTCATTCCACCGTCAACCTTAAGTTCCCTGAGCGGCACTCCCGCGTCCGCGTTCATTGCGTCGAGGACTTCCGCACTTTGGAATGCCGTCGACTCTTCGACGGCGCGGGCGATGTGTCCCTTGTTGACATAGCGAGTCAGTCCCACAATTGCCCCACGCGCATCAGAACGCCAGTAGGGTGCGAAGAGTCCTGAGAATGCCGGAACGAAGTAGACTCCCCCGTTATCGTCAACGGTCTGAGCAAGTGCCTGAATATCCTTCGATTCTTCAATGAGTCCCAGGTTATCGCGCATCCATTGGGTCAGTGAACCGGCGATGGCGATCGAGCCTTCAAGGGCGTAGACCGGATCCTGGTCACCGATCTTGTAAGCGACTGTTGTGAGCAGACCGTTTTCAGAAAAGACCGGCTCAGTACCGGTATTCATCAGCATGAAGCAGCCAGTTCCGTAGGTGTTCTTCGCCATACCCTTTTCAAAGCATGCCTGGCCGAAAGTTGCAGCTTGCTGATCACCGAGGATGCCCGAGATCGGGGTATCGACGAGCAAGCCATTCTTCCGTCCATAGCCGTAGATCTCAGAAGACGATTTGATTTCGGGGAGCATCGACATGGGGATCCCGAAGATCTCGCATACGTCCTCACGCCACTGAAGCGTACGGATATCCATAAGCATCGTGCGCGAGGCGTTGGTGACATCGGTGCAGTGCACACCGCCATTGACCCCGCCCGTCAGATTCCACAAAACCCAGCAGTCGGTGTTGCCGAAGAGGAGGTCCCCGGCCTCGGCACGCTGACGCGCTCCCTCAACGTTGTCGAGAATCCACTTAATCTTTGAGCCTGAGAAATAGGGTGAGAGCCCAAGGCCACAGATCTGACGGAAGCGATCAGGTCCTTCCTCCCCCTCGAGTTCTTTTACGATGTCGGAGGTCCGCATGTCTTGCCAGACGATTGCGTTGTAGACCGGCTCTCCGGTGTTCTTATCCCACACCACGGTGGTCTCTCGCTGGTTTGTAATTCCAACAGCCGCAAGAGAGTGACGGTTAATTTCTGCCTTTTGCAAGGCTTCGGCAACAACTGTTCGCACAGAACCCCAAATTTCCATCGGGTCGTGCTCTACCCATCCTGGATTGGGGAAAATCTGAGTGAATTCCTTCTGCCCAACGGAGAGAATTTCACCGGAGTGATTGAAGATGATCGCACGTGTGGAGGTTGTTCCTTGGTCGATCGCCATGACAAATTTTTCGGTAGTCATGAATGTCCTTTCAGAGTTGTTGTCACGTCGTTGTGCACTACTCGGGCGCAAGCGAGAAAGTAGATTGCGGCAGCGATGACGATGTTCCCCAAACATGAGGAACACCGCGCAACGAAGCACGATCCAAGAATCCTTCTAGTATCTCATTCATTGCCTATGCACCATAATTTCACTGAACGTTTGTTCACGCCTGAAGATCCCCCATTCACGAATTGACGAGGTTCACTTGCTCGCTTTTGGCGTAAACACGCGATTCATCAAATGTATCCCGTTGCACGCTTGTGCATGGCATACTAGGAAATGTGACAATACGTGATGAACAGGCCCACGAAGCGGCCTCGATGTATTACCTGCAGGGGCAGACGATGGAGACCATCGCCCGTCACCTCGGTGTTTCACGTTCGTCTGTTTCACGCCTACTGACCTACGCTCGAAACTCCGGTCTGGTGCGCATCTCCGTTGCTGCGACCCCAGGAAACCGTGGTTCACTCTCGGGCCAAATTAACGAAGTATTTGGAATTCGAACATCAGTCGTTCCCGTTCATGACATTCACACGGAAGTGAATCGGCTGCACAATGTTGCACGAGTAGCCGCTGAACGCCTTGTGGATATGCTCAAGCCCGGAGATACTCTTGGAATTGCATGGGGTAACACGACCTCTGAGGTCACCCGATGCATCCCACGAGTGAATCTCCCGGGTTCAACAGTGGTGCAACTTAATGGCGCTGCAACTGCGACAGAATCGGGTGTCCCCTATGCGGATGCCATTATTTCTCGCGCAGCCACTGCTTTGGGGGCCCGAATGGTTCACTTCCCCGTCCCCGCTTTCTTTGACTTCGCAGAAACAAAGGAAGCGCTGTGGCGTGAGCGTTCGGTAACCTCAGTGCTTGCGACGATTGATTCGGCAAATGTCGCACTCTTTGGAATCGGCTCCCTTTCTGCTCGACTTCCATCGCGCGTCTATTCGGGAGGATTCTTGGATCCCGATGAAATTGCGCATGCACAAGAAGACGGCGTTGTTGGAGATGTCTGCACGGTCCTTCTGCGTGAAGACGGATCGACGGACATGGATCTGAACAAACGCGCATCTGGGCCAAGCCCGGCAACGCTGAGGAAGATTCCCCGTCGCTTGGCCGTGGTGGCAGGTGCATCAAAGGCACTACCTTTACTGGGAGCACTACACGCCGGTGTCATCACCGATCTTGTTTTGGATGATGGCGCTGCGCGTGAACTCCTGGATTTGGTGCGCCACCGCGCCCACGCCTAAGCCGCCCGTGACGCTTTATCGCTGCGTTTTCAGATAGTGCCCACCAGCGCTTAGGTGCACTCTTTACACACAAAGGCGGCCGGCCTCGTCAATTGACGAAAACCGGCCGCCTTTACGTACTCAGCCCAAGCGCTTCACCAAGGGGAAGGGGATCGTTTCACGGATTCCCTGTCCGGTCAGCACCATCAGCAGGCGGTCAATTCCCATGCCCATGCCACCGCAGGGCGGGAAGCCCTGTTCCATAGCAATAAGGAAGTCCTCATCCAAAACCATGGCTTCGGGATCACCATTGGCAGCTGCCAGAGCCTGCGCTTCGAAGCGCTGACGCTGAACGACGGGATCAGCGAGCTCGGAGTATGCAGTTGCGGTCTCAAAACCACGAACATACAGGTCCCACTTCTCAGTCAGCCCCGGACGCGAACGGTGGTAACGGGTCAGCGGAGAAGTATCCTCGGGGAAGTCGTAGACGAAGGTCGGTGCCCACAGCTTCGAGGCAACGAGCTCTTCGAAGATATCTTCGACGATCTTGCCGTTGACTGCGTAATCATCAACTTCAATACCGATCTGATCGGCGTACTTGAGCAGCTTTTCACGAGGCGTATCCACCGTGATCTCTTCACCCAAAGCCTCTGAAGTGGAGCCATACAGGTCGATGTGATCCCAATCGCCCGAAAGGTCATACTCGGTGCCGTCAGCAAGAGTGACAATTTCCTGACCTTCGGGAAGATCAAAGGCATCGCGAGCAGCCTGCTGGATAAGGTTTCGGGTCAGAGCAGCCATTCCGTTGTAGTCGGAATAGGCTTCGTAGGCCTCCAGCGAGGTGAACTCGGGACTGTGAGAGGAATCCATACCTTCATTGCGGAAGTTACGGTTCATCTCAAAGACGCGATCCACACCACCGACAACTGCGCGCTTGAGGTAGATCTCGGTAGCAATACGCAGGTAGAGGTCCATATCCAGCGCGTTCATGTGCGTGATAAAGGGACGCGCCGAAGCGCCACCGTGGATGACCTGGAGCATCGGAGTCTCAAGCTCGATGTAATCACGGCGGAAGAAGTTCTCACGAATGGAACGGTTCACCGCAGCGCGAATACGGATCATATTGCGTGCGGCAGGACGGGTGATCAGGTCGAGCTCGCGGCGGCGGATTCGCTGGTCTTCCGAAAGAGTAACTTCTTCACCCACGGCGGTCGTCCATGTCTTAGGCAAAGGACGCAAGGCCTTTGAGGCAATCGCCCACGAGGCGTCAGGAGCAGGAAGGGCAGTCGGCGCCGCATCGTAAGCTGCTTGGGCTTCCTCAGTCACTTCAGCCGGGGTAGCGAAGATGGACAGTTCACCACGCTTGGAGGAAATCACGCGACCGTGAACGTAAAGGAAGTCACCTAGGTCGACATCGTTTTTGTACTGAGCCAGCGACTCTGCACCAACCGAGGCGGCAGAGAGCATCACCTGGATTTTGTTGCCCGCACCATCCATGAGGGTTGCAAAGCAGAGTTTTCCACCGTTACGCGCCAAAACCACGCGGCCAGAGCTAGCAACGATGTCATCGGTTTGTTCGCCGGCTTCCAGATGGCTGTACTTTTCACGGACCTTTGCAATGGTCGTGGTGAGAGGAAGCCTCACAGGGTAGGCAGGAATCCCCGCCTCCATGAGGCGTGCACGCTTGGCTGCGCGGATTTGTACTTGTTCAGGGGTATCGTCAACAGGCGAATCAGTCATGACTTCAATGGTAGCGAAAGTCAGCGATTAGTCACGCCCATGCGTATGAGCGGATTGAAATTCACACACCGGAACTTTTCAAGCCCAAGCTTCGGGAGTGGGGCGAAGACTCAGGGACCTGCCCCAGAGCGTTCCCCTCTTCGATGATTCGATTCTGCGCATCAACGAAAACGACACTGGGTGTTACAGAGCGAACCTGGGATTCGGGGACCTGGGCATAGGCCATAATGATGACCAAATCATCCAGGTTCACCAGATGCGCCGCGGCCCCATTGAGCTGAATGACACCGCTCCCCCGCTGACCAGCGATTGTGTACGTCGATAGGCGCGATCCGTTGTTCACATCCGCGATATCCACTTTTTGGCCGGGAACAATATTGGCCGCATCCAGGAGGTCTTCGTCGATGGTAATTGAGCCAACATAATGCAAATCGGCTCCAGTTACTCGTGCACGGTGAATCTTTCCGATCACCATGGTCCGAGTCATTTCACTCATGACGTGCGCCTCCGGCAACAGAAATAACG
>CALIEP010000225.1 GCA_938022345.1 uncultured Actinomyces sp. | reverse complement strand
TCATAGTCCTGTCTCAGGGAAATTGTGTTCAGGGTGTGTCATAAGTTCGTCACAGCCGTGGCAAAACTTTGACGACGTTGTGTCAACAAATATAGTTCCCCACCGTGTTTAATGCTGCTTTTCTGAATAAAACCGCAGCTGTGTCGTTTTATTTAAAGTGATTCTATGGTGACGTGGTGAACATTGGAAGAACCGCCGCGAAAGTGCCCGGGCATGCCCGCAATCCCTATGAGAGAATGGGAAATACGAAATGGGTGGAGCGCACTCTCCGACCATCACAGGGCGGCCTGTTTGTAACAGATGAACGCCTGCGGTTGCCAGCTGCAACTTCGATAGGACTTCCGCTTCATTGCGTGTAATACAGACCCAGCAGTGCGAGCTCGGTCAACATACTGACATTGTGAAAGAAGAGGCCATGCCTGAAACTCCAGCAGCAACTCTGCTTTTCCAGGCTCCGACATTCCAGGAACCGACTTTTTCTGCCCCTGCAAATACCTCGCAGAGTGAGACGGAAGAAAAGCCCCGTCGTCGCTCGCGTACCCGCGAAGTGAAGGCGGAGGAAACGACCGAAGAAACAACGACGAAGAAGCGTGCGCGTTCGCGAAAGAAGGCTTCAGACGAGGATGCATCCTCTGAGGCCGCTCAGCCAAAGCGTCGGCGCTCTCGGCGTAAGGACCAAGACGAAGAAACGCCCGAGGTCGCCGAGAAGGAGCAGGTAGCACCTGCTAGTGAGACTCCTGACAGTGCGGATAGCTCTGAAAATGGTGAAGAGACAACTCGCCGTCGTCGTCGCCGTCGCGTTCGCGCCTCTGAAACTCAAGAGGGAAGCGACGAGGTCCAGGCGCTCAAAGGTTCAACCCGCCTTGAGGCCAAGAAGCAGCGCCGCAAGGAAGGGCGCCGCGAGGGACGTCGTCACCACCGCATTACCGAATCTGAATTCCTGGCTCGACGTGAGTCTGTGAACCGTAAGATGGTGATTCGCGGCCAGGACGGTCTGGATCAGATCGCAATCATCGAAGACGATCTTCTGGTCGAGCACTATGTTGCGCGCCGTACTCAGAAGACAGCAGTCGGCAATATCTATATGGGTCGCGTTCAAAATGTTCTGCCCTCGATGGAGGCTGCCTTCGTTGATATCGGCAAGGGGCGCAATGCTGTCCTCTATGCCGGTGAAGTGAATTGGGATGCGGTTGGACTTGAAGGAAAGCCTCGCCGCATCGAATCTGCCCTGAAATCCGGTGACCCGGTCCTGGTCCAGGTCACAAAGGATCCGATCGGCCACAAGGGCGCGCGCCTGACCAGTCAGATTACTTTGGCTGGACGCTACCTTGTCCTGATCCCCGGTGGCTCCATGATGGGCATTTCGCGGAAGCTTCCTGAGCGTGAGCGCATCCGTTTGAAGAAGATTCTCAAGCAGGTTGTCCCCGATTCTGCCGGCGTCATTGTGCGTACCGCAGCTGAAGGGGCAACGGAAGAGCAAATTCGCGACGATGTTCGCCGTTTGAGTAAGCAGTGGGACGATATTGAATCCAAGCTTTCTTCGACGAAGAACGCGCCGGTTTTGCTGCGCGGCGAGCCTGAGCTTGCGGTTCGCGTTGTCCGCGACATCTTCAATGAAGACTTTGCAGAGCTCATCATTGAAGGTCATGAGACCTATGAAACGGTCAAGGCTTACGTTGACGAGCTTTCTCCCGAGCTTTCTGACCGCGTGACCAAGTGGGTTGGAACAGAAGATGCTTTCCACGCCTACCGCGTGGATGAGCAGCTTGCCAAGGGAATGGATCGCAAGGTCTGGTTGCCCAGTGGCGGCACACTCATCATTGATCGCACCGAAGCCATGACCGTTATCGACGTGAACACCGGTAAGTTCATCGGTGCGGGCGGAACTTTGGAAGAGACGGTCACCCGAAATAATCTCGAGGCCGCCGAAGAGATCGTCCGCCAGCTTCGTCTGCGCGATATCGGTGGAATTGTCATTATTGACTTCGTCGATATGGTTTTGGAATCGAACCGCGATCTTGTTCTTCGTCGCCTTGTTGAGTGCTTGGGTCGAGATCGTACACGCCATCAAGTCACTGAAATCACGTCACTGGGTCTGGTTCAGATGACCCGTAAGCGTGTGGGTGAGGGGCTCGTTGAGGCCTTCTCTACCACCTGTGAGGCATGCGAGGGTCGCGGATTCATTGTCCATCACCACCCGGTAGAGATTCAGGGCGCGGCTGAGGAAGCTCCGAAGCGACAGAAGAAGTCTCAAAATCGTACGCGTGTTGAGGACAGCCCTGAGCATGAGCGGGCTCGCGAGGCGATGACTGCAATTGCAGCTGCAAGCAGTCGTGAGGAATCAGCTCAGTCTGCTCACCAAGACGATGAAGTGCAAGTTTCGGATGAAAAGTCCGAATCGGCACAGCAGCAGGATGCGTCGCCGAAGCGAAAGGCCGCGCGCGAGGCCTCGGCAGAGGTGAAGCGCCCGCGTCGTTCACGCAGGGTCACGCGTCCCCAAGAAGATGGCCCCGCCGTCAGCGGGGGAGAAGCTGCTCCCGAGTCTGAGGACACCCCTGCGGCTGCACCCGTACAAACCCAGCTGCAATCTGCAGCGCTTCGTGACGAAGCCTCGACCCCCGAGAAGACTACTCAGTCGTCGCGTCCTGCGCGTTCGCGTCGACGTCGCGCGGTGAGTGAGGCGAGTGAACCCACTCGGGTCCATATTGATCTTCCGGAGCCGGCGGTATCTGTTGCTGCAACCCACACGGCGCAAGAGATTGTGATCAACGTTCCCCCGCGGAGCGAAGAAACAACTCCTGTAAAGCGCTCTCGTCGGCGCAGGGTTGCCGTGAGTGAACCCGCAGCACCCCCGGTTGAAGGGTGACAGTGCCCAAGCACACACCCAAAAAACGAAGAAAATCCCTCTAGCGGTTTGCTTCGGGCGGGGTTTTCAGCTAAATTTGATCGTCGGCGCAACGAGCGCCAACGGGCTTAGTGTTTCTTGATGAGGAACGTTGTTCGAACGTGGAAGCCTAGCCCGTCCAAGTTTCGAGAAGAGATGAGCTTCAACGTGGTCTACGCGATCGTCAAGGCCGGCGGCCGGCAGGAAAAGGTGTCCGTCGGTGACGTCGTCGTCGTCGACAAGCTG
>CALIEP010000224.1 GCA_938022345.1 uncultured Actinomyces sp. | reverse complement strand
TCCAAGAATGCGCATATAAAGAACTGGGAAAACTCTGGCAATTCTGGGCGATGAAGCGAAGCGCCTCTTTGGGTGGATTTGCGAAAAGTAGCAGTTCGGTGCGGTTTTCGAGTGCTCTCATCCAGTGTGAGTGTTCGAAACGGTGAATGATGCAACCCGCATTTATTGCTCTAAGAGCGTCAATTAATGCCGAATTATCTTCTCCGATAAATGTGCAATTCTTTTCAGAAAATAAGAACCGTTTTAATTGCGCGCCGTAACGAATGATATACGAATGAATTCGCATGTCAGGGTTGGTTTTGGTAAGTGAAGCAACTCTAGATTTGGGCGTTGCTGGGGTAATCGGGAAGTGAGGCCTTTGTTGGGCTAAAGCGGATGCGTCGAGTGGGGCCAAAGGAAAAGAAAAGCAAGAGTTCAGTTGCCGGGACGCTGCATCGCCCAATTGCCCTTGACAGTCGTGAAGTATCTGATTCCACGATGGGATGCTCAACGGTAAAGAGGGCTTCGCTGAGTCGGTGCATAAGCAGAGTAAAGACTTGTGAGCGCTGCTCCAAAGATGAGCGGGCGAATCTGTACACTCGACTCCTCGGATTGTTGGGCAACTTTCCACAATTTGGGGATTGGGAAGCTCATACCAAATGTGCTCAAAGGAGCCAAAAATCGTGCGTGAGGTGAATCGGCCTGAAACATCGCTGGCAATGAGAACAATGTTGACACCATCGCATGAGCGAGTGAACTGACCCCACAGATCATGAGCGCGAAGCACACCCAAGCACTCTTCCAACATATGCAGGGTCCCTTCGATATCCTCGAGCCAGACAACACAAGGAGCGCGATGACAGAGGTCTTCGCAGAGGACCCCAAAATCCACGATGTCACGTATCAGGTAGTCGGGTGAGGTTGCGCTCGAATGCTCAGTGCCCGAATCAATCGACACTCCGCAAAGGGGGAAGCCCAACGAATCGCTCAAGGTCGTGGCGCATGAACGGGCAAGTAAAGCAAGCTTGTTTGTCGAACTCCCACAACCGCTCATCATGATATTTCCGTGTTGCCACGTAAGACATCGGTGTGCACCACTGTCGATGCCGTCGATGAGCCCTATGTGTACGCCCCGTTCTGAAGAGTGCAGCTGATCGAGATCGCCACGCGTGAGCTGAGAGGGTAAAGAAGGACACCACAAAGGCGCTCCAATGGAAGCTGACTGCTTCTTCGAAATCGAAGCGATGATCTGCTCGATATTCCTGCAATACGCAAATTGGACAGGCTTTCCAGAGCCGAGCAATGCTCTGCCAGGAATACGAGGAAGGTGCGCAGCCTCTGCGCTGCCGATGACGCTGTGTGAATCAGATTCAGAGATGCTCCGCAGTGCAATTCGTAGTTCTGTGTTAGCGCGCATGTGAGCGTTGATTGAAGCACAGGGATGCTGGGTAGCATAGATCAAATGCAAACCGAGAGAACGCCCCTGAGCCGCGAGCCTTGAGAAGGTTTCGAGGGTTTCCGGATGTAGATCGGCAAGAACTTGGAATTAATCAATAACGATGAGGATCCGTGGAGGTGGGGTAGGTGCACACCCTTGAAGAAAACGTTCACGCCACTGTGAGAGGTCCTTGACTGCGTATTGCGCAAATTGTGCTTCTCGCGTCGCAATACATGACGCGAGACCTCTGAGAGCGCGTGAGGAATGACCGAGGTTAAGGTCGGTCAAAACGGTTTCAGTGTGGGGGAGTGCAGTAAGGGGAGCAAGGGCAGACCCGCCTTAGTAATCCACCAAAACCAAGCGGAGGTGTGAAGGGGAGTAGCTCCCGCACAATCCAAGAAGCCACGTTCGAAGCGCCTCTGACTTTCCGCTACCTGTCGTGCCGGCAATAAGGGCATGAGGTCCGTGCTTCACGAGGTCGATGTCAACAATTCCTGAGGTGTCTTTCCCAATCGGTGTCCGTAACCCTTCATCGCTATCGGTTATTTCAAATGGAAGTTCATCGAAACCGACATGTTCGGGGATAGAACCAGATAGTGCGTCTCTACCCAGCATCTTCCACCACGCCAAAGACACCGGTACTCGGGAAGCAGGTATCACTGCGTGACACCACGTTGGAAGTTCACTGAAATGCTGTGCCCAAGCAAGGTGAATATTTTCATTCCCGGTCTCATCCTCACCCGGAGCGTGAAGTCTGATGCTGATACGACAGGGCCCGGAATGAACGGAACCCGGGTCAAGAGATTTCTGCCTTCCGATATCGATAAGCTCATCAGTACCTTCGACCACCCGTGCTCCTCCCAACTGTGCCGCCCGCTGCGCTGTGCACCACAAAGCATTTAACTTGGCCTCGGGGCCAACAAAACCAAGATATGTTTCCCCGCCAGTGCGAGAGACCTCTTGAGCTTTCCCGCGCCCAATTTGGTTGGGATAGATCAGGAGGGATGAAGACTCTGAGGTGGAAGGGACTGCAGCTTCAAGAAGAAGTGCAAGCCTCGCCGCATCAATGCGATGTCTGGGTTTTCGTCGTTTCACGACTACTATCCCGATGATTGACATGCTGATAAGGGGAAGGGCAAATAGAAGAAGCGACATGCCGCCGTAGGCTCCCATGACCAGCATGCGAAATGCCATGAAAAGTAGAAGCGGAACAATGCCAATGAAGGACATCGTAGGTAGGTGCAATGAAGTGCGGGAAGAAGAAGGAAAAGAAAGATCACGCGGCCGTTGGCGCAACCGGTAATAGTCAGTGCCAGAGTGGCCAGCTACTTTGAGTTGCAAACCTCTGACGGGGGTGTATGCACGCTTCGGACGTAGGCGTCGCCACGGTGTGAAAAGCCCCGCGCGAGTCCATATTTGTGCATCCTCACTGTCGAGAAGGAAACTCATGCGCTCGCGTCCTTGGTGATCGGTGAAGATCTGTATCTGTGCTGGAAATTCTTGAGGGCACCCAAGGGGAGAAACAACAAGTCCAATGTTTGGCCCACTCACGCAGGCAAAATGCCACGAGGAGCGAAGGGCAGCTTGAAGAAGCATTGGCGCCAAGGGGGAATCTCCCACGTCTGTGTTCACCTCCCAAAAACATCCCTGCGTAAGTACGTGAACTATACGGCTGCGTGAGGCCAGTTTCTCTTCGCCCTTCATCCTTCGTCGCTCGTCGTGCTCATGCTCGCGAAAGGGCAAAGCTGTGGAAATCGCCGATACTCCGTCCAACCTGTGGAGGACCAACAAGAAGAGGAGGGCCAACAAAAAGAGGAGGAACAACAAGAAGAACTGCCTCTGGGGAACAAGCGCACCCTCAATGGAGATGACACAATGACAAGCATGAGTGAAGAGGAACGCCAGCTAGTCGACCGCTACCATCAACTCATTCAGGAAGTTGATAATGCCCGAGCGGCGTATTACGACCGTGATGCTCCTGTTTTGTCGGATGCAGAGTATGACAAGCTCTACCGCGAACTCGAAGACTTTGAGGCACAATACCCGCAGTATCGCAGTGCAGATTCTCCCACCACTCAGGTTGGAGGCGCGGCTTCGGAAGCTTTTGCTCCCGTCGAACACCTCCAGCAGATGACCAGCCTGGACGATGTTTTCTCTTTGGAAGAGCTTGCGGGTTGGGAAGCCCGAATGGCTAACGACACGGGCCGGAGCGATCTGGACATGCTCACCGAAGTGAAGATTGACGGTCTTGCCGTCAATTTGCTCTATGAAAATGGAGTACTCAATCGCGCAGCGACGCGAGGCGATGGATGGGTTGGTGAAGATGTCACCGCCAACGTCCGGACAATTTCGTGTATTCCTCATCGTTTGAAAGGCTTGGTTCCCACCCGCGTTGAAATCCGCGGCGAGGTTTACTTTCCAACGAAGGATTTTGAATCTCTGAATGCTGAGCGCGTCCGCACTGGTGAGGCGCCCTTTGTGAACGCACGTAATGCCGCTGCGGGTTCTTTGCGTCAAAAAGACCCGAAGAAAACCGCTGAACGTCCTCTTGCGATGTTGGCACACGGCATTGGTTTTGTCGAAGCCGGAGATAGTGGCTTCACGGAGCCCGATACCTTATCTGGATGGTTTGAGTGCCTGAAAAATTGGGGAATGCCGGTCTCTCCTCACACCAAGCTCCTTCGTGGTCGCGAGGCCATTGAGAAGCGTATCGG
>CALIEP010000223.1 GCA_938022345.1 uncultured Actinomyces sp. | reverse complement strand
ACCGATGACCTTCTGGGTGTAAACCAGATGCTCTAGCCAACTGAGCTAAAGGCCCAAAGCACGTTCTGTAATGAACGCACCAGTACAGCATAGAGTACAAGCAGCAATTACTTGGAATCAGACGCTGTGAGATGCATTGCGCACGCTGCAAAACAGTGGGCACAACACCGTCACGCAAGACTAAATTGCGCGAGAACTCAGTGCTTTCTCGAACGTGCGGTTAGACGAATACCAGCCCATTCAGGAGCCAGCGCACTTGCCGAAGTCGCGTGGAGCCCGGCAGTATGAGCAGCCTCTTCAACATCAGAAACCGGGACAGTTCCGGGACGTCCGGGCTTGGGAATCAAGACCCAGATCAGGCCACCATCGTCAAGGTTTGACATGGCATCGACCAACAGATCCGCCAGATCTTCCTCTTCTGCGTCATCCGCACGCCACCATACGATCGCTCCATCGACGACGTCTTCGTAGTCGGGATCGACAAGCTGATTACCGCTCTCTTCTTCAGCGAGTTGGCGCAGCGCTTGATCCGCATCATCGTCAACGTAGAACTCTTGAATAATCTGGCCCTTCGTGAACCCTAGCTTGACGCTCACCGGAGTTCCCCTTCGAGCCACGACACAGACAGTGTTACATCGCTTTTCACGGCTTCAATCGTAATGCACGCAGCGCAATTATTTTTTGTTTCTCTCGATTCCTGTGATTTTCTCAGCAAAGCACCATCTTTGGCCTTGACAAATGAGGCGCGAATCATGGGCCTGAAGTCCCATTTTCACTCGCATTTTCCACTCGCAGGTACCAAAATAGACCTGTAAGCACGAGGGCGTGCCCCACCAGGCGCTTCCGCTAAGTTAATCAGAGGAGTTCGAGATCCAGTGAGCGAGAACCACCCCGTCGTCAACGGGTTACTCAGCCAGGTACCCGACAATGACCCCGCAGAAACCTCAGAATGGGTCGAGTCACTGAGTGGCCTGATCGAAGAAAAGGGCGGCCCACGTGCACGCTACATCTTGCTGCACATGCTCGATGAGGCACGCCGCAAGGGAATCCAACTTCCTCAGGAATACACGACCCCCTACGTCAACACGATTCCTGTCGATCAAGAACCTTACTTCCCCGGCGACGAGGCCATGGAACGCCAGTACCGCCGTTGGATCCGCTGGAACGCAGCAGTCCAGGTAACCAGGGCTCAGCGCCCGGGCATCAAGGTCGGTGGACACATCTCCTCCTACGCCTCGGTTTCAACGCTCTACGAGGTAGGCCTCAACCACTTCTTCCGCGGTAAGGATCACCCGGGCGGCGGCGACCACGTCTTCTTCCAAGGCCACGCCTCTCCCGGACCCTACGCACGCGCTTTCATCGAAGGGCGTCTCTCTGAAGAAGAGATGGACGGATTCCGCCAGCAGGTTTCCACTCCTCACGGACTCCCCTCTTACCCCCACCCTCGCCAGCTCCCCGAGTTCTGGGAATTCCCGACGGTGTCGCTGGGTCTTGGCCCTGCCGAGGCCATCTACCAGGCTTGGTTTGATAAGTACCTGCACCTGCGTGGCATTAAAGACACCTCATTGCAGCGCACATGGGCCTTCTTGGGCGATGGCGAAATGGATGAGCCCGAATCTCGTGGCATGCTTCAGCTTGCCGCGCAGCAGGGCCTGGACAACCTGACTTTCGTCGTGAACTGCAACCTGCAGCGCCTTGATGGCCCTGTTCGCGGCAATGGCAAGATCATCCAGGAACTCGAAGCCTTCTTCAAGGGTGCGGGTTGGAACGTTATCAAGGTCATCTGGGGTCGCGGTTGGGACCAGCTCTTGGCCTCGGATAAGGATGACGCGCTTGTTCACCTGATGAACGAAACTCTGGATGGCGACTACCAGACCTTCGGCGCAAATGATGGCGCATACATTCGTGAGCACTTCTTTGGTCGCGATCCTCGGACCAAGGCAATGGTTCAGAACTGGACCGACGATCAGATCTGGGCGTTGCAGCGCGGCGGCCACGACTACCGAAAGGTGTACGCCGCATACAAGGCTGCAACCGAACACACCGGTCAACCGACCGTTATCTTGGCTCACACTATTAAGGGCTATGCGCTGGGTAGCCACTTCGCTGGTCGTAACTCGACGCACCAGATGAAGAAGCTCACCGTGGAAGACGCGAAGCTTCTGCGCGATCGTCTGCAGCTTCCCATCACCGATGAAGAGCTCGAGCGCGATCCCTACATGCCTCCTTACTACATGCCGCCGGCAGATCACCCGGCTCTGCTGTACATGAAGGAACTGCGTGAGAAGCTGGGCGGTTGGGTTCCCGAGCGCCGCGATCACCAGCCGAAGCTTCCTGAGCTTCCCTCGAAGCCCTTCGAGGCCCTTTCCAAGGGATCCGGCAAGCTCGAAGTTGCCACCACCATGGCTTTGGTGCGCCTGATCAAGGACCTCATCAAGGACAAGAACGTCGGCAAGTACTTCGTTCCGATCATCCCCTACGAGGCGCGTACCTTCGGTCTGGATGCGATCTTCCCCTCGGCAAAGATCTTCAATACGACGGGTCAGGCCTACACTCCCGTCGACGCAGACATGATGCTGTCCTACCGCGAGTCCGAGCAAGGCCAGGTTCTGCACACCGGCATTACCGAGGCCGGTAGTGCGGCGGCATTCCAGGTGGTTGGTACCGCTTACGCCACGCACAACCTGCCGATGGTTCCCTTCTACATCTTCTA